>JBCDHA010000680.1:0-1520 GCA_038750705.1 Bacteroidota bacterium | reverse complement strand
CAATTGCACTACATGCTCCAATAGTTTTGATGATTTGTCCATCTCTTCCTTTATAATGCTATAAAGGTCTTCATAATTTATTGTATGAGAGAGTTCATCGTCAGTGGCAGCCTTGTGGAAATTTGTTTTAACAGTAATGTCTACTTCAAATAAATTACCTTGTTCACGTTCCGCATCATAATAGCCGTGATAGGCTTTGAACTTAAGGCCTTTCAGACAAATTTTACCCATTAATCAATCTCGTCAAAAAAAGAAGTTGATTTTTCAGTTTCCCGGTTTGAGGCATCTTTCAAATCGTTAGCTACTGAAGAAGATCCATTAATTTGTAATTCATCATTCGGTTGAGTACCTTCTTTCTTTTTATCCGTCTTTTTCTTTGCTACAGATCTGTCAATATTCTCGCGTTTGATCTTAAGTAGCTCTTCTTCAATATCAACCACTTTAATCTGAGATTTCACCCGCTCAACTTTTTCCACAGCATCACTGGCAAAACTTCGGATATCCGAAAGTAAGTCATCGCGCAAATTCTCAAGATTGCGATAGACTTGGGCCAAAGATCTAACTCTCTCCTCCATTTCATCTATGGCACTCTTAGATCTCAATTCCGCTTCTTCAATCATATCCTTAGCCTTAGCCTTGGCATCATTGATCATAGCCTCAGATTTTATCTGCGTCTCACGCATGTGAAGTTCAGCCGTTTTAGTTGCCTGATCAATCATATTCGCTCCGGTGTCTTCAGCTGTCTTAAGTGTTTTGAATAGTGAATTTTCTACTTCTCTTAACTTTTCTACTTCCTTTTCAGAAGAATTTAATTTTATGGTGAGCTCCTTATTCTCATCCATGAGTTTTTCCCACTCCTGGGAAAGTGTAACTAAAAAAGCCGTTACTTCTTCTTTATCAAGGCCTCTGAAAGCCTTCTCAAAAGTCTTTTGGCGAATGTCTAACGGGGTGATTTTCATAGTTTAAAAAATTAACCAACAACATATTTAGGTAAACTCCAAATTCCAGACTGATATTGCCCGATCATCGCTGGCGCTTATAAGTAGATTTTCATGCGACGACCAGAGCAATTTATTAACTGAGGTCCCGTGACCGGCATGTCTGGCTTTATCGATAACCTTTAAAAGCTTAAAAGTATGACTATCCCATACTTTTATCGATTTATCCATGCTACAAGTTACAAAATGTTTGCCATCCGGGCTATAATCGATATTATTAATGGCATACATATGAGCGGCAATATCCTGCAGGTTCAGGTATCCTGCGTTAACATCCCAGGCCTTAATGCGAGCATCTCGTCCGGCAGATAAAAGTAGCTGCCCGTCCGGACTATACCGCAACGAAAAAACGGAATTAGTATGCCCTTCAATTACATGTTTAAGGCTTAAGTCAGATTTTTCAAATACCCTGATGAAGTTATCACTGTAGCCAGCGGCTAGTTCATTAGCAGGCTCATTTATCGCAATGGTTCTCAGACTAGCTTCCGACTCCTTTACCGTTTTCAGTACTTTTAAGCCATT
>JBCDHA010000679.1:0-1529 GCA_038750705.1 Bacteroidota bacterium | reverse complement strand
TTTGCCGTTGAGGTTCATTGGGGTAAATGGTGGTGTTCGTTAATAGCTTCCCTTGCCGGTCTAAAACCACTACTTTACAACCCGTTCTAAAGCCCGGGTCAATGGCTAATACATTCTTCTGACCTAAAGGAGCGGCAAGCATCAGTTGCCTTAGGTTCTCTGAAAAAACCCTGATCGCCTCTTCGTCCGCTTTGCTCTTAGACAATAATCTGAACTCCGTTTCCATAGAAGGTTTAAGTAACCTTTTATACGAGTCCACTGCTGCATCTCTGACCTGCCGGGAGCAGGCGTTTGAAGATCGGACAACCCGTTTTTCAAGAACTTCCAAAGCTTTGTCAGAATCAGGAGCAATGTCCAGGGATAAAATCATCTCCTTCTCCCCTCTTCTCATGGCCAATAACCGGTGTGAGGGTGTTTTTGAAACAGGTTCACTCCATTCAAAGTAATCTTTGAATTTTACACCTTCTATTTCTTTACCTTTAATTACCCTGGAGCTAATGACTGCCTCTCGTTCGAACAATGCTCTTACGGCTGTCCGTGCCTCCTGGTTTTCATTAATCCATTCAGCTACGATATCACGCGCACCTTGCAGCGCATCTTCTACGGACGCAACACCCAACTCGCTGTTCAGAAAATCTGCCGCTTTTATAAACGGATCACCACTGCCTTGTTCCATAATATACTTTGCCAAAGGTTCCAGACCTTTGTCACGCGCCACGGTAGCTTTTGTTTTTCGCTTCGGCTTATAAGGAAGGTAAATGTCTTCCAACTCCGTAAGCGTTTTAGCTTCTTTGATCTTCTTTTCAAGCTCGGGTGTCAGCTTTTCCTGGTTATCAATTGACTTCAAAATGGCCTCTCTCCGCTTTTCCAGTTCTTTCAGCTGCTCTAAACGATCACGCACGGAAGCAATCTGTACCTCGTCAAAACCGCCTGTAACCTCTTTACGGTAGCGAGCAATAAACGGAACGGTAGAGCCATCATCTAATAACTTGATCAACGCATTTACAGGTCCTTTTTTAAGACCTTGTTCACCGGCAATACTATTTACAAAATCAATCATATCGTCATTCTAAAATAAGGAGACGCAAACATAATGTCTAGGGGAAAATTGCCCTTATTAATATCTTGAAAATAAATTCAAATATTACTAAGTGCTTATGAGTCAGGTATTTTACAAATGGAGAAACTATTTCATCCTAAATTTATGTTGTGCAGAATATCTATTTTTGCCGAGGTAATGAAAAAAAAAATTATAAAAGAGTTAAAAAGTTGGGGAGTGATGGCTGTAATATTTGTAGTTCTCTACCTGACTGGCCTTCATACTGAAGTGGCCGCATTTGCCCAGCGAATGATTCTATCCACCGGTGTGTTTACTGCAGACACTGAAATCCCGGCATCGGAGCAAAAGGGTGTTGATTATGATTTCAAGCTTCAAGACCTTGAAGGTAACATCACAGACTTTGAAGATTTTAAGGGGAAAGTGATTTTTCTAAACATTTGGGCAAGCTGGTGTGCACCGTGCATTGCTG
>JBCDHA010000678.1:0-1532 GCA_038750705.1 Bacteroidota bacterium | reverse complement strand
GACTCCTCAAACCAAGAAACTGAAAAATCAACTTCTTTTTTTGACGAGATTGATTAATGGGTAAAATTTGTCTGAAAGGCCTTAAGTTTAAAGCCTACCATGGCTATTATGATGTGGAACGTGAGCAAGGCAATTTATTTGAAGTAGACATCACTGTTAAAACAAACTTCCATAAGGCTGCCACTGACGATGAACTCTCTCATACAATAAATTATGAAGACCTTTATAGCATTATAAAGGAAGAGATGGACAAATCATCAAAACTATTGGAGCATGTAGTGCAATTGATTGTGGATCGCGTTTTAGATGAATTGAAAGGTGTCAAATGGGTAGAGGTAATACTTTCCAAACTAAATCCACCAATAAAAGGTGATTGTGAGCGTGCGGTTGTCAGTCTGAAGAAAAGATGGGATGGCTAAAGACACCCTTCTCAAAAAAGGAAAAAGCCTTTTTAGAAAAATGGACATTTAGGCGTAATCGTAAATGGAAGTATCTTCTGAAGAGAGCTCTGTTGTGGGGCTTGCTTATGGGTATTCCTACTCACCTGCTATCTGTCGGGTTTGACTTTAGCGCCATGGGTTTAGTCGATATGCTCGTTAGAACAATTGTTTTTGGCTTCACTGGACTTATATACAGTAACTATCAATTCAAAGCGCAGGATAAAAGATGGAGAGCTTACCAAACACAAAGGGAATCTAACTCTTCTTCACAAATGTGAACCCCCGGGCATCGCTGCCTTCATAAAAATCTACTTCCAGATCCAATAGATACATGGTATGTTTCTTTTCTACATAAACAGGGATACCATCTACCTCAAAGCTCAGATCGCTATCCTTTTGAGTGTCGAATCCAAGCAGGAAGTTGAATCCGGAGCAGCCTCCGCTTCCCTTAATACCTATTCTTAATCCATAGTTTTCAGGAATGTTCTTATTTTCCATGATGTGGCGTACCTCTTTGGCAGCTTTAGGAGTAAGGGTGACCGGAACAAGAAGATCATTCATAATTACATTCAACAAACCGGGGAATGATAAGCGAAGTTCAAATTTAGCAGACTAAAGTGAGGGTGTTATAAAAATGTAGAGTTAAGTGAGAGACTTTTTTTAATTTAAAGTCGTTGAAGGATTGAATAATACATGGAGATATTAATTGAATTTGGGAAAATATTGTTACCGGCAGGTGCTGTACTTTATGCTATGTATTTAGTTGTAAAATCATTTTTGGACAAGGAATTTGAAAAGCAGGCGTTGGTCGTTCGTGGTAAAAGTATTGAAACGGTACTGCCGAACAGGCTCCATGCTTATGAGAGAATTTGCCTCTTTCTAGAAAGAATTAGTCCGAATAATCTTGTTGTCCGTCTAAATAATGGTGATTATACAGCGCGGGAATTTCAGCATATCATGCTTAAAGAGGTGCGTGAGGAGTATAACCATAATGTTTCACAGCAAGTGTACATGAGCGACGAAGTCTGGGATTTGGTAAAAACGGCCAAGGAGGAACTGATTGTTTCTATTAATGAATCTGCTATAGGACTG
>JBCDHA010000677.1:0-1551 GCA_038750705.1 Bacteroidota bacterium | reverse complement strand
TCCTGTCGTGATTTGCGAGGTGTGCAGCTGGTCATTTTCTCAGGTGAATTGTGTCAACCAGAAACCTATAATCTCATCGATTGCATTTCATTAGCTACGCAGGACGACATATATATAGAGTTAAAAGGGTTAACCATTGGAAAGATCTATTGGCTTAACGTCGATGGTTATCTTCATGACTTCTGCACGTATGATCTTGAAGTGGGCCACTTACCTAAAGGTTTCTCTACGGAAAGGGTGGATCTTTTAGAGGAGGTATCTTTTGTAGAGGATAAAAATCAAATCACCTTAAGCTGGAAACTGCCGGACTCGCTGGCCCATCTCTACTCAGAAACTCAGGTTTTCAGAAGATCGAAAACTCAATTTAAACATGAACATATCGCGGATGTCCCATTCCAGATTAACGCTTACGGTAGTATGCAAACGGATTACAGTTATACGGATGTAGTCTTTGAACCAGGAACCTACCATTATCGGTTGGCTCTACGGCTAAACAACGGTAAAATGGCGGTATTGGATCAAATGAGTTGGACTGTCCAAGCGTCAAGTTTGTCAAAAGTTAATTTGGATCTGGACTATGAATATGATGACGTACTAGAAGTTGCCATAACGGATGCCGATACCCGAAAAAAGCTAGATTCATTTGAGCTTATTTATAAACCCAGGGAGCATCGATCCTTTCCTATTTACACCACCAAATATGCCAAGGGTTCTAATACGCTCGAAGTCAGGATATATAACAAGGATAACGATCACACGGTCTATCATTATATCGATCTTAAGCTGATGAAATCAGTGAAGCTGAGATAATTCAGTGCTTTTATATCCCGATTCAGTAGACAATTTTGACAGTTTGGTGATAATCAGTTGATGAAGTCTATAGACAATTAGACATTTACATCATGATCACATCGCAAAAACATATGAAAACCCGATTCGAAACAGGAATGATCTTCCTTGGATTGGCCACAGTAGCGGTTATTCTAATTGCGCTATAAGGAGATCTCAGATCCCTTGTGCCTTTAATCCAGCTTTTTAAGCGCTTGCTTTGCCTCATTGAAATCGCCTTTAATCGCCAGCGATTCTTCGTAAGATTTTTTAGCCTCAACCTGTTGATCAAGATTCCTGTATATTTCTCCTAGCCTGAAATAAGCCCAGTGTTTTTTAGGAAGCCCGGATTGATAATCGCTTTGTATGTATTTGTTTAGATGCTCTGCTCCTGCTTGTAGCTCGATGTTCCCTAAAGATGCTACCTTCCCAAATTGGTAGTATCCCATTAAATAGTCGGGGTAAACTTCAATGGACTTCTTGCAATAAGCAATGGCTTGTTTAAAGTCTTTTCTCCTTATGCTAATTACGGAAAGGCGATAGTACACTTTCTTATTGTTAGTACCATCACGAATCATATTTAGATATAGTTGCTCAGCTTTATCGTATTCTTCGTCATTCAGGTAGACCAACGCTTCAATTTCAACCCCTTTAAAAAGATCAATTTTCTTTAATTCTTTGGCCTGTTCCAGCGCTTTGGAGTAACTGCCCCCTGCAATAGCC
>JBCDHA010000676.1:0-1552 GCA_038750705.1 Bacteroidota bacterium | reverse complement strand
GAGCAAAGGAGTTAATACCACAGCCACAAAAAACTTGTAGATGTAATTGATCAGTCCAACGGATATTACCTGTGTCAATGTCCATTTAGCGTCTGATGGAGCCAGCAGGTAAAAGGCTACCCCCAAAACTACAAAGCTGTCCACCAGCTGTGATACCAAAGTGGAACCTGTTGCTCTCAGCCACAGGTATTTACTTCCGGTAATCTTACGCAGTTTATGAAATACGAATACATCCAATAGTTGCCCAATAAGAAATGCGGCAAGTGATCCTACAATTATTCGCGCACCTTGTAATAGAACCTTATCGAAAGCAAAATCCATGTTGAATGGTCTGCCATCCGGGTCGGTGTTATTTAGATCTAACCAGAATTGAGCAGGTTCAAGCCAGGTTACTGCAGTGATCACCAAAAAGGCAAATACAATAAAGATTACGGTGAGGTAGGTGATTCGTTTTACGCCTTCTTTACCAAAGTATTCGTTAATGATATCGGTAGTGATGAAAACCACCGGCCAAAGTACCACCCCGGCGGTGAGGTTAAAATCCAGCACCCAATCTCCCAGCATGTTGATTTGGGCAGGGTTAAAGCCGAATGAGGTTTCCAGTGAAAATATTTTCTGCCCAATGAGTTCAGCGACAAGTGCGTTGGTAAGGAATATACCGCTAAGTACAATGAACAGGTTAGTGCGCTTATCTATCAGCTTCATTCGTCTTCCACTTTTATTGACTCTCCTTCAACCGCTAACACTGTATTTGGAAAAGCTTCCCGCGTTTGTTCTAAAAAGATATCCACTTCTTTATACCTCGCGGAATAATGGCCAATAACGAGTTGTTTTACCTTCGCTTTGTTTGCTATTTCAGCGGCTTCTACTGTGGTGCTATGGTTCGTTTTTTCAGCCCACTGTTTCATTTCCTTGAGAAAAGTAGTTTCATGATAAAGCAGGTCTACGTCCTTTATAATAGGGACTATATTTTCATTGTATCGGGTGTCTGAACAGAATGCATAGCTGCATGACTTTCTAGGCGGAAGGGTGAGATCTTTATTCTTAAACAATAGATTTCCTTCCTCATCTATTACGTCTTCGCCTCGCTTTAACTGACCAATGGCGGTCAATGAAATATCTTTAGGGAGCTTTTCTTTATTCAGCCTAATAGGCTTTAGCTTCTCTCTGAACAGAAACCCGCAGCAAGGAATTCTATGGTACAAGGGGAAGGAGTGAACTTCAATATACTTGTCTTCAAAGATTAAGTTGGTTCCTTCAGGATCTAATTCTTGAAACTTGATGTCATAATTCAGTACGCTGTCGGAATAGCGGAGCTGTGTCAGGATGATTTCTTCCAGACCCCTTTGACCATAAATATGGAGATCTTGAGTTCTACCCATAAGATGCATGGTATAGATCATGCCCATTAGGCCTAAATAATGATCACCGTGTAAATGACTTATAAAGATGTGATGGATCTTAAGCGGACTTACTCCGAAAAGCTTTAGCCTTTCCTGCGTTCCTTCACCACAGTCAATAAGAAATTGATGCTTTTGTGTCCCCAGTACTT
>JBCDHA010000675.1:0-1552 GCA_038750705.1 Bacteroidota bacterium | reverse complement strand
GAACCATTAAATAAGATTTCAAAATGCGAGTACTTTTTACTGTTGTGGTATCAGCGTTACATTTCTCTTTGATTGCTCAGAGTTTTATTTCAATAGAAGGCACCGTAAATGATAGTAATGATGAAACTCCGTTAGCTTACAGTCACATAATTATAAAAGATTCAGGAATAGGTACTGTAGCCAATGAAGATGGGCAGTTCGTTTTCAAAGTACCTTTAACTCGCCAGAATGACTCCATTAAGGTGAGCGCGATAGGCTATGAAACCAGGTCTTTCCTTATTTCCGGCATTGCAGACAATACCAATGTGCAGGTAAAACTCGACCAGCAAAGCAAGGTGCTTGATGAGGTGTTAATAACTCCAATAGACCCTACACTTTTAGTTCAGGAATTAGTAGCAAACATTCCTAAAAATTATGGTGTCAGCCCTACACGGCTCACGGGATTTTATCGGGAAACAGTAAAGATCAATAATGAATTTTATAGCTACCTGGAGGGAGTAATTGGAGCGTACAAGACAGGATATAATGAAGAGGGGTCTAAATCAGATCAGGTAAAGGTTATAAAGGGAAGAAGGCGTGAGGGCAAAATAATACAAGACTCCACCAGGAGACCCCCAACCATTAATTCCGGGCCCATTACCATCAATTCTTATGATTTGATTAAGCGGCGAAGAAATTTTGTGAACGCCAAAAAGTCTAAGTTTTATAGTTATGAACTCACAGACATAACCACTTATGGAGGCAGAGATATTTACGTCGTTGACTTTAAAGCAAGAAAGGATTCAAAAAAGGCCTTGGCGTACGGCAAAATGTATATCGATATGGAAAGCAAGGCCCTGTTAAGAGCTGATTATCAACTCAATGCACTGGGCATTGAGATAGTGAATAAAAAAAATATCAATAATGGGAAAAACTCTAACTTCATCGTAACGGCTAAATCTTTATTAGCAGTAGTAGATTATGATCTGTCAAAAGGCTATTGGGGCATAAATCAATTGAGGGTAAAAATGGGCTTTGATTATTACATTAAAAGTCTGGCCACAACCGACTATATGGAGCTTAATATCCATCTAATCACAACTAAAAAGGAGCGCGGTAATGTCACCGGCTTTTCAAAAGACGAGGCTTTCCGCTCCAGGCGTGCTTTCGCCAATAACCTTGGGGAAGATGACCCTGATTTCTGGGAGAATTATAACATCCTAAAGCAAGACGAACGCTTAAAAGAAGCTTTCTCAAAATAGGCTGTTAGTCTGCAAAGAGACATAACCGATCCGGTGCGGCCGCGTAAGCCATGGTATGTATGATGTAATTAGAAACAAGAGCCTGAGGTTGGCAACGCTGTGCTTATCTGCTTTGGCTCTACTATTATTAGGGTTATCCGCCCCCACAAATGAAATTAGTCAATCAGGCCGCAGTGTAGCCGTAGTCGAGCTTTTTACCTCCCAAGGATGCTCTTCGTGCCCTAGTGCAGATAAAAACCTCAGTCAGCTAATCACAAATAACACTGATCGTATGGTTTTTGGTCTTTCCTTTCATGTGAGCTATTGGAATT
>JBCDHA010000674.1:0-1558 GCA_038750705.1 Bacteroidota bacterium | reverse complement strand
TTTAAAAGTCTGACTGTTCCACAGGTTGGTCAAATAGCTTTGGGAACTCTTTTTCAGTAGTTTTAATTCTATGCGTTGTCCAAGTTGCCTACCTCCGGCATAAATAACCTGATCTGCATTAACGTGAACCGGTCTCGACTCCCCGGTAACGAAACTATAGTCAATTTTAGCGGTACCCGATGATAAAATTCCATCGGCAGGAATAATCTCACCATTTCTTGTAATAACTGTATCGTCTTTTTCAAGTTGATCTATCGGAGTAGATATTTCTTCGGTACCTTCACGCTTAAGTACAGCCAATGGAAAGTAAGATCTGTAGTCGCGTTCAAAAGACAGGTTTTGATACGTTTTACTTTGAAACCATTTCCCTATTAGTAAAAAGAAAATCAGTCCAGCAAATGAATCAAAGTACCCTGGGCCAGTCATGGAAAGAACTTCGTATGCACTACGTAGAAACAAGGTAATTATTCCCACTACAATAGGTACATCAATATTTACAAATCGCCTGGATAAACCGGCTATTGCAGATTTAAAATAGTCTATGGAAGAATAGAGTAATACAGGTAACGCCAGAATAATATTAAGCCAGGAAAAGAAAACACCGTATTTTTCGTCCAGCTCACTATCAAAGCCTAAATATTCAGGAAAGCTAAGAAGCATGATATTACCAAAGCAAAAAGCCGCCACACCCAGCTTTATAGACAACCCTTCATCACCTTTACCACTATCTTTTTTTGTGCTATCAGCCCTGGTAAAATTTGGGGCATAGCCAATAGAACCAAGGAGGTTTGCAAGATCATGCAGGGATATTCTGTCCGGTTTATATAAAATATCCGCTTCTTTTTTCACGAAGTTCACTGTCACCTTAATTACACCGCCATCCAGCCGATGCAGATTCTCTAATAAATATATACATGAACTGCAATGAATAGCAGGCAGGTATAATTTTATCCTATTGTGTGTCTCAGATTTAAAATAATGGAGTTCGTCTGCGATAGTTGCATTGCTCAGAAAATCAAATTGATTAGATCTTTTGGCAAATTCGTTCCTTCTGTCATAAATCTCCTTTAATTCAGTCTCTTGAAACAGTTCATAAACAGCTTTACACCCTCCACAGCAAAAGTCTTTGGAGTCAAACCTGATCAACTCATTTTCGCATGGATCACCACAATGGTAGCATTGAATAGCTACTTTCTCATCAGATTCAATGTGCATAGGCCTAGTTAGGAGGTATATGGAAGGTCCAGATAGGCCTTTGTGCATGATTCACAACGTCTTCAGCCAAACTACCGGATAATAAATGTTTTAACCCTTTTCTACCTCGAGTCCCCATGGCGATCATATTTGCATCAATTTTGTTTGCAAACGATAATATACCTTGATCTTCATAAACATCATTATATATATTGATTGTATAATCTTTTAGCATATATCTTCGGGCTACTTCTTCCAAACCCTTTTCGATTACCTGATCCCTTTCAAAATGGTTAGGTGTATTGATTCGTACCAGATGTAGCTTAGCATGAAACAGCTCTTGAAGTTGTTTTACTTTGGTCAT
>JBCDHA010000673.1:0-1595 GCA_038750705.1 Bacteroidota bacterium | reverse complement strand
TTTTTCAACAGCTTCGAAGTTCACTGACGGACCAAAGTCATACTCTAATGAGTCAATTATTGCCTGAAAATCAGCAGCCCCTGGCTTTGATAAATAGATATCAATGTACTCCAGTTTATCATCTCTAAAACCAAGATTGATGAAATCAATCTTTTGACCATAGACCTCTTTTAACCTTTTGTTTCGGTATTTATAGTATTTCATTCCATAGGATATCGTCAAGTCGAGTTGCAAATTACCGTCTGTATCCGTGGGGTGAGCTCCAAACTTCAGTCCATAAAAAGATGCTATTTCATCTAATTTTTTCTGCGCGTAGCCACAATAACTTATCAGAAAAACAATGGAACAGAGAATGAATTTTCTCAACATATTATCACCTTATTCTATCTACAGACCTAACTAGTTTCTCATCTTTCCGGATATATCGATTTGCCAACAAGTTAAAAAAAAGAGCAGCGGCGGGCATAAAGAATGCTAACCCGTAACTTCCGACTACGTTAAGCTCTTTGATGAAATCTGTTGCAAAATAGGCCGCCAGTATCAAAGATCCCGCTATGAGAAGAGAGTTGAGCGCCCCGAGCTTGATTTGAAGCAGCCGGTTATTGAATCTTAGTATTTCGAATATTGCCACAATAATGGCGGCACCGGCTAAAACGGCTATAAAAGTATATGGAAAGAAGGTTTTCAACGCTTCCCCATTATTGATTTCTTCCAAGTACAGTGAACGTAAGCTGTATCCCACTGCGCCTTCCGGAGTCATATAGGTCCAAAAAGGAAGGAAAAAAGTAAGCGCCATACAGATGGCTACCAACAGTAGAAATACAGTTTGAATCCTTTGTAACATAGGGCTTATGGCTAAATTTGGCTCTGCAAAGAAAGTTAAAGCCCGCACTATTACCAAGGAATATGAAAGCCGCATACATAGTAGATATCGTAAGAACACCGGTAGGAAAGTTTGGAGGGAGCTTGGCGTCAGTTCGCCCGGATGATTTAGCATCACATGCTATCCGCTCTTTAATGGACCGTAACCCAAATTTTGATGCTTCATTGGTGGAAGATGTGGTTTTAGGCGCCGCTAACCAAGCCGGTGAAGACAACCGTAATGTGGCACGGATGGCACTATTGCTGGCCGGACTACCAATTGAAGTCGGTGGCGCAACTGTAAATCGCCTTTGTGCTTCCGGTTTGCAATCTATAATGGACGCTTCTCGTGCATTGATGCTTGGCGAAGGGCAGGCTTACATTGCCGGGGGTGTTGAGAGCATGACCAGAGCCCCATTCGTTACCGCTAAATCTGAGACTGCCTTTGGCAGAAAAGTGGACACCTATGATACTACAATTGGCTGGCGGTTTGTGAATCCAAAATTAGCGGAACTACATTATCCCTTTTCCATGGGTGAAACAGCAGAAAATGTAGCAGAACGGTGGGAAATATCCAGAGAACAGCAAGATGAGTTTGCACATAACAGTCAATTAAAGTATCAAAAGGCGCACGATGCCAATCTCTTTGATTCTCAATTAATTCCTGTATCTGTACCTCAGCGTAAGGCAGATACAATTTATTTCACGAAGGACGAGCACCCCAGGCTCTCTTC
>JBCDHA010000672.1:0-1628 GCA_038750705.1 Bacteroidota bacterium | reverse complement strand
CCCAACCGTGGGGATTACCTACTTTACAGGTCAATGGTGGTGGTGTTTTATTCCCTTCCCTTTGTATATCGTGAAAATGGTGCTTAGTAATTTTTTCAAACGGAAAATAGGAGGCTATACCGGTGATTGTTTGGGAGCTACTCAGCAAGTTGTAGAAGTGGCTTATTACCTGATAGTAGTCATAGTATGGAAATTTATTTGATCCGTCATACCACTCCCAACATCGCCAAAGAGATTTGCTACGGCCAGTCAGATATTGCGCTTGCATCAACCTTCCGGGAAGAAGCTAAAGGCGTTTTACAGGACAAAGTTGTACTCCAGCCCGCTAAAAAGATGCCTTCAACTGGCAGCATTGATTCCGCACCAATCGCTAGATCAAGTACCGCAACTTCAGGAAATGAATTTTGGTGACTGGGAGTTGAGGCCATGGTCTGACATACCTAAAGCAGAGCTTAATCCCTGGATGGAGGATTTTGTCAGGCAACAGGTGCCCAATGGTGAGTCGATGGAAATACTTGCGGATCGTGTAATCCATTGGTATACAGAAATATTGCGTAACAGTGAAGAAAAAGTAGCCATAGTAACCCATGCAGGACCTATTAGAGTTATTTTATCAGAAGTTAACCAAACTCCTTTAGCCAGAAGCTTTTAAACGCTATTCGGTGAACTACGGGGAGGTAATTTTGATTAATTGAGGTTTAAAAGCGCTACTTATTGGGAAGATCCATTAAATGCCCGGTAATCAGGCTGTTTTACTAGCGTTTATTCATACCAGGGTTTGATTCTGGTTTTTGTCGTATACTGAGGTCGTTAATAAGCTATCGTAAGAGACCAGTTGGAACGCCAGTGAAAAACAATAGAAGAGAGTTACAAATCAACTCAGCCACATCCAGATCTGATACGAAGCCAATGCGAGCCCCGCCAGAATAAGGTAGGTATTGGTAGCCTTAAATAAAGGCTGAAAGCTGGGTTTTCTCTGTAGGTAATTGATGATCAATACAACGGGAATTAATGCCACAATCTGGCCAAGTTCTACCCCAAGGTTGAAACTGAGAATTTTAAGCAAGATTCCTTCCTGCTCTACTGCAAATGACTGCAGCCTTGCGGATAGACCAAGTCCGTGTATCAAGCCAAAAATAAATACCATAATCAAGAGGTGTGGTGGGTTCGTCTTAAGCGCTTTTTGAAAAAGCCCAAGATTTTCAAAGCCTTTGTAAAGAACACTCAATCCAATGATCGCGTCAATCAGGTGCTCATTGACCACTATTTGGAGATAGGTAGCGGAAATGAGCGTGATGCTATGACCGATCGTAAAGGCGGTAATGAACTTCACGATCTGGCGGAAATTGTTCAAATGAAAGATGACCCCCACGAGAAAAAGCAGATGGTCATAGCCTGTGAGCATGTGCTTCGCTCCAACCCAGATATAGGCAAGTAAGCCACCGTTTTCAAGTAATTGACGATCGCCACCTGTAACATCATGAGCAAAAGTTGTCAACGGCAGCGCTAACAAGAGGAACACAATTACTTTAACCCGCATTTTCTCCCGTCTATTTCTTTCGGTTGAACCAAAAGTATAAACCGGCTATCACGGCCAAACTCAGCAACCCATAGATATAGCCGGGAAT
>JBCDHA010000671.1:0-1636 GCA_038750705.1 Bacteroidota bacterium | reverse complement strand
TGCTTCCGCGTTATTAGTTGCGTAATCGCTAAATTCCTTCGATTCGGCTAATTTCTCCTTAAACAAAAGAAGCTCTTCTTCTGTCAATTCACCATTTACATATCCTTTGATTAGGTCGATCTCTTTTTCTGAAAGGGCCATTGCTTAACTCTTTTTTGAATCACTGTCTATGAGTGATAATAGTTTGCTAAAACAGCGTCTTTTGGTACTTTTTGCAACATTTGCATTCGCAAAGCCCATAAGTTCAGCTATTTCCTTCATTCCTATTTTATCAACGTAGAAATAATTGATAATGTCACGGCATCTTTCATTTAGCTCTTCAATCGCCTGCTTAACAATATTCCACTTCTTGAGGTTAAACTCCGTATCTAGTTCTCCAAAGTTATTTTCAAAGTGGGTGTAATATCTCTCCCTTATTTCATCAACATTTTGCTCCACTTTACGCTTTTTAAGCTTTCCATTGAGCCATGAATTGTAGCAGGTCTTATAAATGTAACCTTTAATATTTTTTACGTAAATGAGCTGATCATTTACAACTTTATCCCTAAAGTTAACTACAGCATCTACTAACAGGTCTTCGGCATCTTCAATGGAACACCCTGTTTTATGTGCGATCTTCTTGATGCAATGAACTGCTACCTCTTCAAACAGTTCTCCAAGATAGTCGTTATTACCGCGCTTTAGGTTTTCTTGGAGCCTATTAAACTCACTTTCAGACATTTATGCTCTACATTTTTTGAATCTAATATGTATTTGCACTCACAATTTGTGACGCAAATATGGAGTCTGTTTACCTTTTTTTTAAAACTATACTTCTTCAATAGAACCATAAAATAATGATATAAATAAATGAAAAAGAAACTTTTAAAAACAGGAGTGTTCTTCGGGCCAGGTGAAGTAATCTACTCCCCCACCCGAACAGCCGATTGCTCATCAATGGCCTTACTTAACAAGAGCCTAAGGTAGTAATCTTAGACAATGAACAAATCAATTTCGAACTCATAATAAAGTATCCAATGAACAGAATTCTTCCTTTTCTCATAACAGCTACTCTGATGGCTTTTCCTGTTGTAGCTCAAGAGGACTCTTACTTTCAAAACCCAGTGCCACCAAGCCCTAACGTGGTAGCCCTTGAAAAATACGGGAATATCCCGGTGAGCCTATATACCGGCATACCGGAAATTAGTATACCCATTCATACGTTAAGATCTGGTCAGTTGACATTACCTATCAGTTTAAGCTATCATGCTTCCGGACTTAAGGTGGATGAGATTCCAGGGTGGACAGGTGCCGGTTGGAGCATTCAAAATGGTGGATTGATAAATCGTGAAGTAAGAGGAGGATTTCCGGATGAGCTGGCCAATCACGGCTTTTACGCTATAGGTGACTACGTATCAAATCTCACTCCCCCGGACCCGGTCACCCAAACCCCTGAAGAATGGTTGTTTTTCGACCAGATAGATCGTGGGCATTACGACCTAGAGCCTGACATGTACAACTATAGCTACCCGGGTGGCAGCGGAAAGTTTATGGTGGGTCACAACCAAAATGGTTATTACGTTTCTGCCGTGTTCCCGGTGAGCAATGTTAAAATTGACGTAAGCAATTTCCCAAACGAGTTTACCATTACCGATGA
>JBCDHA010000670.1:0-1647 GCA_038750705.1 Bacteroidota bacterium | reverse complement strand
TATACCTACCTCTTTCATTTTTCTTGTGGCCCTGGCGGTAGATAAATTCATGAAATTGATACAGGCGATCAGGAGAATAAATATGGCGATCACAGAGAACAATCTGACATAACTGATCCGTCCTCCGGATTGTACACCATTTTCATACTTTCCATACAGATATCGGTCTGAGTATTTGGCCAGGAAAGGTGTGCGGAATCGCTTTTCTTTTTCCCGCTTGACCTGTACATAGTCAGCGATCTTTTCATTGAACGCATACACATCGGCACCTGATCTAAGTTTGACGAATGCATGTGCAGGTGTGCTGCCCCATGACAGTGCCCACTCTTGGTCGGGGGCAAATTCTTCGAATGAAAGGACAAAATCAAATTGAAAAGAAGACTGACCCGAAGGTATCTTATATACTCCAGAGATGTGATACGATTCTTCCTGGTTAAATGCGACAGATTCACCTATTATATCCTTGGTTGTGCCGAATAGCTTAAGGGCAAGGTCCTCCGATACCATCATACTACGGCTCTTAGACCATATATTATCCTTATGTCCTTTGATGATGGGGTAAGAGAAGATATTGAAATAGTCTTTACTCACATATTGGCCGTTTGCCTTTAGGTTTTTGTCCGGAATTGATAATGTAATGTTCTCAACAGGTGTGAGAACCGTAGTTGCATACTCAACCTCGGGCATTTCTTCCGCAAGGGACAAAGCCATTTGACCGGAAGTCGTTTCATTGACCCTTAAACCAATGGGTTCATCAAATATTTCCAGGACTTGAAATATACGATCATCATCTGCATGGAACTTGTCCATCTTTAATTCGTCCATTACCCATAGATAAATAAGCATTGAGCAAGCAAGTCCTGTCGAAAGCCCTAATACATTGATGAGGAAGGTAACTTTGTTACGTCTGTAGTTACGATATGTAAGTAGCAGGTTATGGCGTGTCATTATTACTGAATTTGAGTTTTGACTTATTTTAAATGCTTTCAGGAATTCTGGCCGGAAATGTCTTACTACACTCCAGAAGAACTTTTTCCGGGCTTTTGAGGGCGATTGCTCATGTTGTTTTTCGAAAACCTCAATCAGGTCTCCTTCAACCTCTTCGAGATAGTCTTCCCGGCAAAACCAGTGAAGGAATTGTAAAGCCCGCTTCGGTGGTAGTGCCATTAGTTAAAGGATATTTTTGGGATTTGCTTGTAGAGTTCGGTACGGACATCGTACTGTAAATCCAATGCCTGTTTGCCAAAAGCGGTGATCACATAGAATTTTTTTCTACGCCCACCACGATCCGAGGTGATGCCACCAAACCTGGATTTTACAAACCCCTTTTCTTCCATGCGTTTGAGTGCTACGTGGATAGCGCTAATGTTTACTTTCTTATTTAACTGCTTTTCTAATCCTTCGAGAATGGATACCCCGTAGGCACTGTCGTGCTGTGAAGCTACAATAAGCAGTACCAGTTCTTCGAATTCTCCGAGTGAAGGTGCTTTCATGGTATTATGATTTACTTAACAAACGTGAATATAATATATTAGTTTCATAATTGTTAAGTAAATAAGTAAAAAAGACGCAGGATCAAGATTTTTTAACCGACCTAATGGTTAGCCGGCACTTAAGCAGAAACCGGACTGAGAATTATAGAGCTAC
>JBCDHA010000669.1:0-1668 GCA_038750705.1 Bacteroidota bacterium | reverse complement strand
ATCTCTTCCAGCCTATTAGCGGAAACATCATGGGCATTCAATTCTTCCACCAGCGTTCCCTGTTTTAATATTCCGATCCTGTCGGCTGTTTCCCGTACCCTAAAAAGGTCATGAGAAGCCATAAGTACAGTGGCACCTTCACTCGAAAGTTGCTTTAAAAGGGCCGTGAGCTCATTACTGGCGGAAGGGTCAAGACCACTGGCGGGCTCATCCAGGAGCAAAACCTTAGCTTCTTTAGCATACGCAATAGCGATACCCACCTTTTGACGCATTCCCTTAGAATATTCAGAAACTTTTTTGTGGTGGAAATCAGGTTGAAGTCCACATTTTTTTAGGATATCGGTGAGATCATTTTTGGACTTTTTGATTCCCGCCAAACTACAGAAGTAATCTAAGTTTTCTACTCCGCTGAGGTAAGGATATAAACTGACATTTTCCGGAATATAAGCCACTCGCTCGCTGATGGCTTTTTTGTCAGAATGAGGTGATATTCCATCTAACTTAACCTCTCCTGAGGTTGGGTCCAGGAAACCTAAAAGTAAATTGATAGTAGTTGTTTTTCCTGCTCCATTGGACCCCACTAAGGCATAGATCTGACCTTTTCCGATCTCTAGCGTTAAATTTTTCAGTGCGCTATTTGACTTATACTCCTTACTGACGTTTGATAACTGTATCATTAAAATGTATTTATATATCTACTCTTAGAATGATGCGCTTTTCGTGAGTTTCTGTAATGGCCGGCGAACGGTGGACAATCCCTCCTACACTATTCCTTTTACCAGGAAGTTCACCTTTGAGAATAGCAACATGACCCGCCTTCATTTGTTGAATTTTATTTGGCCCTACAATGATGCATTCGTTAGTAGTACCTAGCGCCCGGCGGTTTACCGCATCTTCAGGGAGCCATTCTGTTCCGGGGCCGTAATAAGTACTGAATAACCGGAGCTGATAACCGTCTACATGGAATTTAGTGCAGGCATTATTGGCCACTACTTTGAGATGAAGAATACCTGTACCATCCTCTGAAAATCGAAGAAAATCCCGGGTAATTTGCTGTACATCCAGCCAGAAAAGATCCCCTTCAGATTTCTCCTTATTATCCCAGGAAGTGCGCGCGGATATTAATTCTTTATGAAGGGTTTCCTGATCCACGGAACATCGTATGGCCTGCGGTTCTGTAGATAAGACATCTTCCAGGTAATGGGTGATCTCCAGGTCCAAAGGCCGCTGCCAACAGAATAGATTTACATGAGGTTTCAGAATCTCTGAACGATGGTCCCAAGTACTACCGATCACCTGTTCAGGAGCTTTTAATTTTGATTTAAAAAAGGGGACGGTATTCAGAAAACTCATCTAGTATTAAGATTTTACAGGCGATGTTGTGAGATGCCGTTTAATTAGTGACCAATTTACAACATGAGCAATAGCCACAGATAATGCCCCAATGCTTGAAAAGAAGATCTCTTGCCAGTCAGCCAGAGCAAACCTTCCAAGTGTTATCAATAAAAAGCCGTAACCGACGATCACAAATGGAAGTGGGTCTCGATGATATCCGGTAAAACCTCGAAATAGAGCAAATGATGCGATAAGCACGCTTATGAGTATCAAACTATACTCAATCATAGGATTGGCAAGAAATTGCAGTCCGGCAAGAGGCAAAAGACTGAT
>JBCDHA010000668.1:0-1670 GCA_038750705.1 Bacteroidota bacterium | reverse complement strand
TCACTTTTCCTGTCCCTTTACACTTTTTACAAGGCTTTCCCGATTTACCAGATCTGGTATAGAGCCTAAGACTATTATTCTCAAACTCTGCACTGTTTACCACCTATACCAGAATCATCCCAATCTTGATCAGCTAAATCTTTCATGGCAACAAATTGGATATGAGTTAACGAGATAGATAATAGAATAGACTTTTTCCTGTAAATAAGAAGTTTCGGTTCTTGAAACCCTTCCTCGTCGTATTTAATACTCATTTATTTTTCTTCTTTAAATCTGTTATACAATTCGCTTGCACCTGGGAAATCACGCCAACATTTATTTAGATGTGCTAACGCTGTTGTCTTTAAGAGAAGCGAGAGTATATAGATTTGACTCCAGGGAATAACGATTACGATGTACTTATTCAGAAGCTTTATGACAAAGATGTGAAGCTTTTCATCATTGATTATGAATAAAGATTTTTGATAAGTTATCTACGGAATAGCCCTTTAGAGAAGAGTTAATGCTCCTATTAGCTCAGAAGTTGCCCAGCATAAAATTTTCAAAAGCAGTTTCTATATCAGGTAATGCCATTGTTCTAACCAAGTAGGAATGGTTCGAATTTTCATCTTCTACCCAGGTATTGCCTCCTGTGGAGTCTGGCACACATCGACCGTTTGTTACTTCCGACCAGTAGGTTCCCACTCCATTCCTAATGGCGTAGAGTACGGCTGTCTGATCAAATGTGGCGTTATCATAGATCTTACCTTTGAACTGATGATTCATCCACGGTGCATATTGGCTGAAATGGAAAAAGCCCAGGTACAGCGGCGAATCCATAGGTAGCTCATTGAATACTTCACCGGTTCTTATTTCTGCACCGAGCTCTGCCCCGGAAAAAGTAATGGGTACGGGGAGGTTTTCGATCACATATTTTGTTACTCCGGGCATATCCCCGTTGAAATTCCACTCGTCTTCACTCGATGGAAACTTGCCCCCCATGATGACAAATTCGATTACTTTCGAGGCAATCAAGTCCTTACCGTGTAGTTGTGAGTACTGATCTGCTTTTGAATCGATCAAATTCTTGATATTAAGTAATGGGCCAACGGTCACGACCGTTAGGCTCTGGTTATCGCTCTCTGCCAATATTTTCCGGTAGAGTTTGGTACTTTCCGGTACGTTATCACGGGTGGCGTCATGTGGTAGACTGTCGGCCAGTACTTTGGAATGGTTCCAGGGGGTTTCATAGAAACCAGGTTTACGCAGGCCTATCGGAATATCCGGATTACCATAGTAGGTATTGACCGCATCTATGGCGTTTACGGCATATTTCTCTACATTCCAGCACATCACTGCAAGTAAGTCGACTTCACCCTTGTTTTGAAAGTGGTTGAGCATGGCCAACGCCCCGAGGTCGTCAGCATCACCGCCAAAATCTGTGTCAAATATCAATTTTACCGGTGCGCTAACAGGCTCCTCAGGTGGTGCAGTGGTACAACTAAAGAAAAAGGCCAACCCGATCAAAAATAGTGATCCACGTGTTAAGTGTTGAATGAAGGTCATAATCCAATCAGTAGTGAGAATTCCCGTGAAAATTATGTTAAAATATTTTAAATTAATTACTACTAGTGTCCGACTAAATTTTCTGAACCAAAAAAAAGTGTCTTTAAAGCGTCCGAAAAAAGATT
>JBCDHA010000667.1:0-1670 GCA_038750705.1 Bacteroidota bacterium | reverse complement strand
GGTAAGGTTTGGGTGAATGGAGCGCATGTTCCTGTAATTGGCAATGTATGTATGGACATGACCATGATAGACGTTACAGGCCTTTCCGTTGCTGAAGGTGATGAGGTGGAAATATTTGGAAATCATCTTCCTATCCAGTCTGTTGCCGAGAACATTAACACTATTCCTTATGAAATTCTCGCTACCATAGGCGCCAGAGTAAAGCGTACTTATTATTCTGAGTAAGAAACTTTGCTTAAATGTTTGTGTTACTTAAGGCATGAAAAAGGGGCTGATCTTTATCTTAATTACAGTTTTTAGTTGCCATATAAACGCTGATAAAAAAGTTACGCTTGATAACTTCGAGTTTAAGACCGGCGATGATACTGAGCTATTCTTTAAAAATGTGCGCCAATCTTATTATGACCTCGAAGAAAATCAGGCCGCAAAATTCAATTTGTTTCGCTTCAGCGACAGGGCCGTTTCTGATGCTTTACCTATTTTAAACCTGGCCATCGTTATTAACTATCTACAGGATGAGGCCTATTTGTTTTTGGAACCTAATGAGATATTGGTAGCGTACGAACCTTTGATCATAGGCTGGGAAAATACCACTGACGGTACAAAAGGGCAGTATAAACTGCAGGCAATGAACCGGGAAGGTATGTTGAGCTTTTCCACCAAGATTTATAATAGTTTGCTGGCAAACCATGAGCTTGTTTTAACGGACGGTACAGCTATTCTCAGTAGTAAGAAGCAAAGGGAGGCCTTTAGAATTACTATGGCGGATTACTTTCGGTTAACAAGGCTCGACTAAGTTATTTTTTGAGCCACATCTTCACGTACTCACCTTTTGGATCATATTTAAGTGATTGATTTTCAATACTGAACTTCCTGCCTTTTTGAGGATCATTTCCTACACCTGCTATATAGGCCCAATTCAACCAATTGCTACTTGGGTCATAGTCTATTAGGCGATTTTCAAACCATATGGCTCCCCAGGTCCAGTTAACACCTAGATCATGGATCAGGTAACTCGCTACATTCTGTCTACCGCGGTTTGACATAAATCCGGTTTCATTCAGTTCAACCATATTCGCATCTATAAAAGGTTCCCCTGTTTTTCCGAGTCGCCATGCATTGAATGCGTCACAATCATCGCTCATTTCAATAGTATCACCGGTGATGCCTGACTTTAGAAATATGGATTTCCCATGCTTTTTAGTCATGAACTTGAAGAAATCTCGCCAAAGTAGCTCAAAGAAGAGCCAATACGTCGAGCTGTTTTTAGTTCGCTCCTTTTCGTATTTCTTGATTTCAAAATAAATGGATTTAGCGGAAATACAACCTAAAGCCAGCCAAGGCGAAAATTTCGATGAGTAGTCCTTTCCGATCAACTCATTGCGCGTGTATTTGTATCTTTTTAGTAAATCATCTTTCCAGAAATATCCGTTGAGCCGTTTCCAGGCTTCTGACTCACCTCCTTTAAAAGGCAGAACAGCCTTTTTGCTTCTTTTTTCCGGTTCAATACCCAGATCCTTTAATGTTGGTAGCTTACCAGACTCCACTTCATGTTGAAAATGGATCTTACTTGGGGCCTGAAATTCTGACCGGATCTCAACGGTTTTTTCAGACTCCTTTCGGAATTTGGTAAATACATCAGGCACCTGTTTTACCGGCCAGGGCACGTC
>JBCDHA010000666.1:0-1684 GCA_038750705.1 Bacteroidota bacterium | reverse complement strand
GTAGTCAATAGTACCTGTTCCTACTTCAGTGAAATCACCATTTTCATCCATATCCTTTACATGCCAAAGCGGAAAGCGCCCCGGGTGTTTCTCAAATAGGTCAATAGAGCTTTGATTCGCCTTTTCCACCCAGTAATGATCCAACTCCATCTTCACCAGATCAGGATCTGTATTTTCAAGTAGTAGGTCATAGGCAACTTGCCCGTCAATGACATTGAACTCAAAATCATGGTTATGATAAAAAAGTTGAATTCCGGACGCTTTTGTTTTTTCTGCAGCGCTATTCAGTATATCGCATAACTCCTTGTACATGGCCAAATTTCCTTGTTCAGGTTTATGTATATAGCCACAACCCATGTAGGACTGTCCTATCTCGGCGGCATCTTCAATGGCTTTTTCCCAGCCGTTCGTCATTGTTCCTACCTGCTCAGGTTTATGACGACCATTGTAATAGTGACCGCTTATCGCCTTTAAACCGACATTGTCCAAAATCTTTTTGAACACTTTAGCCGTTTTGCCAAAATACCGGCCATCTTCATATCCATACACCTCAATTTTTGTATAACCAATGTTAGCGGCCTTCTCAAGGGTTCCTTCCAAATCTTCTTTCAATTGATCTCGAAGGGTATATAATTGCAAACCCATGGGTTTTTTTGATGCTGCATTTAAACAACTTGCCAGCAATGGTGCAGACGCTAACGCCAGCCCGGTAGTTTTTATAAATGTTCTTCTATTTTGCATGATTACTGCTGTATGATTTTCTATAAAAAAAGACCCCTGCGTTTCCCAGGTCTGGTCAATTCACAATATCTTATTATTCAATTTTCATTCGATCCTTTTACCGGAAAGTCATCAAAAGCCTTGTCTGTTACCTTTATTATTTGACGCTCGATAAACGATGCGCCTTCCTTAGCTCCTTGATCAGGACTTTTTATGCCGCCCCCCAGTACATTACCGCCCAACCTTCATAACCACAGGGTGAGAGTTAATCAACATGTACTTAAAATCAACTTGACCATTCGCTAAAGAACTGAAACGCCCCGGCCGGGCTTCACGGGACGGATAGCCGCCGTAGACTCCCGGCTTACCTATGGGATTATATTCCGCATCTTTAAAATATAACATTTTTATAAACTTCAATATGAGCATCCCTTTGATTCTACACTCTTAAAAGTCTACCCATACGTTTCCCTTAGAGGCAGAATCAAGCGCCTTTTCGATAAAGTTCATGCCACGAACTCCGTCGTAAATAGTTGGGAACGCGCCGTCTACATACTTCTCACCTCTAATGGCTTTGGCAGCTCCTTTGTAAATATTACCCATAGCATCAAAAATCCCCTCCGGATGACCTGGAGCCAATTTAGTGCTTTCCTCAGCGAACTTTGAGTTATAAGGATTTCCTGGTTTAAGCACCTGCATAGGTTGATCTTCTATTAAATAGTAGAGGTAATTTGGGTTTTCCTGTTCCCATTTTAACGCTCCCCTATCACCGTATACCGCTATCCGCAGATTGTTTTCTTCGCCAGTGGCAATTTGACTGGCTCGTACTATGCCTCGTACATCATTTTCCAATCGCAACAAGGCCGTACCATCTACGTCCAGTACGTTGTCTGGGTACAATGTATTTATATCTGAAAGTAATTGCTTTACTTCAATACCTGTGGTGTATTCTATCATGTTAAAG
>JBCDHA010000665.1:0-1698 GCA_038750705.1 Bacteroidota bacterium | reverse complement strand
CATTACTTTGGAAGATGTGGAGATCTCATACCAGGATATCCCAGGTTGGTCGGTAGCCTCTGAAGGAAGAACTACTGTAGCGCTGGACATTACCCTTTCTGATGAACTCAGACAGGAAGGAATCGCTCGTGACCTTGTCAATAGGGTCCAGAATATGCGCAAGGATATGGGGCTTGAAGTGCAGGATAAAATCAGGATCAACGTAGAGTTAAGTACAGAGTTGGTGAATGCCGCATTAAAAGCCAATGAAGAGTACATCTGTGAGGAAACCCAGGCGTTTTCCCTAACGATGACTGAAACATTGAGTGATGGGGTGCTGTTGGAAATGGACGAGCATAAATTAAAGGTTAAGATAGAAGCGTAAGAGCGGAATGAAGTTGTATAGGTATTTTTTAATTGTCTTAGCGGTTGTTGTACTTGATCAAACTGTAAAACTCTGGGTTTATTTTGATTTAGCTCAAAATCATGTTCAGGAAATCAATGTGATCGGAGAGTGGTTTAAGATCCATTATTTATTAAATCCGGGTATGGCATTTGGTTTGAAGTGGGATGCAACCTACGGCAAAATGCTGCTCACCCTGTTTCGAATTATTGCAGCTTTTGGCATTGGTTATTACCTTGTCCACCTATTCAAAAAGGGAGTTACCTCCGGGCTTTTAATCTGTATGTCCTTGGTACTGGCAGGCGCCATTGGAAACGTTATCGACAGTACATTTTACGGTGTTCTTTTAGACAATGCGCCGTATAATGCCCCCACACCCTGGTTTAATGGTCAGGTGATAGATATGTTCTTTTTTCCATTGCTTGAGGGTACATACCCCGGTTGGATGCCATTGATAGGCGGCGATAATTTTTTGTTTTTTAGCTATGTTTTTAATGTAGCAGATAGCTCGGTATTTCTTGGTGTGGTGTTTATGCTTATCTTCCAGAAAAAATTCTTTAAGTCTGAAAATAAAGATGACGCACCCGTGAAGGAGGAGCAAGTATCGGAAGCCACCATTTAATAGTGAATCAATCTACATTTAAGAGCATATACAAATACTTTTTACTAGCCCTTGCGGTCATTCTCATCGACCAAACTTCCAAATTACTGGTTTACTACAATATGGAAATGGGCACATCTGGCGAGATCCATGTTTTAGGAGACTGGTTTAGGCTACATTATCTGCTTAATCCGGGTATGGCCTTTGGTATCAAGTGGAAACATGAATTCGGTAAATTGTTATTGACCTTGTTCCGCCTGGGCGCTATGCTGGGCATTGGCTATTATATCTTTTACCTGTATCGCCATAAAGCACACAGCGGGCTTATGTGGTGCATGGGCTTGATTTTAGGAGGCGCAGTAGGCAATGTGATTGACAGTACTTTTTATGGGGTTTTATTAGACAATGCACCCTATGATGCGCCTACACCCTGGTTTCACGGCCAGGTGATAGACATGCTCTTCTTTCCATTATTTGATGGATATTACCCTGAATGGATTCCTGGGATTGGCGGCGATTATTTTCTTTTCTTTAGCCCCGTATTCAATATAGCCGACTCGTCTATTTTCATAGGGGTGGTGATTATTTTGATCTTTCAGAAGCGGTTTTTTAAAAAAGAAGAACACCAGTCCGTTAGTCAAACACAGCAGGAAGTGACGCTGTAAAGACACACTTTTCGGAGTTACAAATGAAACTATATGCGCAGTTATCAGTT
>JBCDHA010000664.1:0-1774 GCA_038750705.1 Bacteroidota bacterium | reverse complement strand
CACTCACCTACTCGTATCTATTTTGCTTCCTACCGGGTTTGGAGATCCGATAATCGAGGCGATGAGTGGACCGCCATTTCAGGAGACCTGACTAAAAATCAAAATCGGATTGAACTTCCTATCATGGGTAAACAGCAGAGCTGGGATAACTCGTGGGATTTTTTGGCCATGTCAAATTACAACACCATAACTTCTCTAGCAGAATCCCCAAAGCAAGAAGGATTGATCTATGCAGGTACGGACGATGGCATTATACAGGTTACTGAAGACGGAGGAGCGAACTGGAGAAAAATTAATGTCGGTACTATTCCCGGTGTTCCTAATACCGCTTTTGTCAATGATATCAAAGCTGATCTATTCGACGCAAACACGGTTTATGTTGCACTGGATAACCATAAATATGGTGATTTTTCGCCTTACCTGGTTAAAAGTACGGACAAGGGCCGTACGTGGAAATCCATCAAAGGAAATATTCCGGATCGAACCTTGGTATGGCGAATAGTTCAGGATCATGAAAAAGCAGGTTTACTTTTTGTCGCCACAGAGTTTGGTATTTACTTCACTATAGATGGAGGAAGTCGATGGACAAAACTTAAAGGCGGGGTACCAACGATTTCATTCCGTGATCTGGCTATTCAAAGGAGGGAAAACGACCTGGTAGGAGCTTCTTTTGGTAGAGGGTTCTTTGTTCTGGATGATTATTCAGCGCTACGCGAGGTTTCTAATGCCGTATTGGCAAATGAAGCATCTCTATTTTCAACCCGAGATGCATGGTGGTACATACCACGTCCTATTCTAAGTTTTGACGATCAAAAGGGAACACAAGGTGATCCTCATTATGTTGCGCCTAACCCGGATTTCGGAGCCGTATTTACTTACTACCTAAAAGACGGCTTAAAGAGCAATAGTGACATTCGAAAAGAAAAGGAAAAGAAGATGAAAGGTCAGGACGTTGCATTTCCGGGCTGGGAAGCTGTTGGAGAAGAACACACGCAAGCCAAGCCTGAGATCTGGCTTACCGTTAAGGATGCCACGGGAAAAGTGGTGAAAAGAATAGCCGGTAAAACGGAGAAGGGCTTCCATCGCATTGCCTGGAACTTAAGATATCCTGCACCTACAACCATTGCGCTAAACACGGAAAATACAGAAAATGAACCTTCTGGGCGTCTGGCGCTGCCCGGAACGTATAGTGTCAACCTATCCAAGAAAATCGATGATGTGGTTACGGAATTAGCAGGCCCTGTAGAATTTAAAGTAAAACCATTGCGAAAAGGTGCACTGGAAGGCGCCTCGCCGGATGAGCTAAAAACTTTTTGGGCTGCTTACGATGAATTGGCAGGTGAGACATCAGAATTAGAAGTTGATTTGGCAAAAATCAAGAAAAGGCTTTCTGCGATGGAAACAGCTCTGAGGAGATCAAATTCAATACCGGGTGATCTGGATAAACAACTGCATAACGTAAGGGCTTCTCTCATGAAACTGGATACCGAAGTACACGGTAACCCTGCGAAACTCCAGGTTGGTGAAAAAACAGCGCCCACCATTGGTGACCGTCTTTTTGCCTTAAGTAGAGGAATAGACAACTCTACCTATGGCCCGACGAAAACGCATCGGCAAACGATTACCGTCCTAGAAAGACAATTGGAATCTGCCAGGAATAAACTAAATACCATTAAGAGCACTATGGATACACTTTCATCTGCTCTAGTGGCTGCAGGCGCTCCTATGGTCGAAAAATAAACGTAAGCCTAGTCGTCAGACCACTTGAAGTGGT
>JBCDHA010000663.1:0-1803 GCA_038750705.1 Bacteroidota bacterium | reverse complement strand
GGCTTATCTGGAGGGTAGCCGAGGAATTAGAATATGGCATGGTTGGCATTAACACGGGAATGATATCAACCGCCGTGGCGCCCTTTGGTGGCATTAAAGAAAGTGGTTATGGCCGGGAAGGATCCAAATACGGTATTGAAGATTATCTCGTTACGAAATATTTGTGTTTAGAGGTTTAACTTAGGGTATCCTTGATTATTGCTATTTTGATCTCAAGCTGATCAAGGCTCTTTATTAGTTGGCTTGACCCAAAAACGAAGCAAAAAAGTCAAGGCTGTATGCAAATTTCTAAAATTCAGCTTGTTAACTACAACGAATCCAAACTCCCCCCGAAATAAATTCGGGGTCAAACAGTAGATTCAAATTCGATTTCGACAAGCTGAATTTTTAAACGAAATTTCCATAAGGCCGAATGAGACCCCAAGATTTAACGAAAATCAGCTCATCTTTATGTTTTTTTTGATACTCTCTAAATGAAAGAGAGAATGAAAGATTTTATTAGGTTTGAAACTCTAGTTTTGAATGGATCAAATATCAGGGAAGCTTACAGAACCAGTAGTATAAATTCGCTACAAACAGCGTCAATTCTCTATTGGTACTTTTTGACGGCTTATGCTACAAGGATTGACTCCAATTCTTGACTGTGGTAGCTATCTCCAGCATAACTTCTTCCTGAGAGCGTCCCGTACTTTTTAACACTTTGAAGGAGTGATCACCACCTTCCATTTCGTAGAGGGTGGTCTTAGAACCTAATTTTTTTAGCAAGGGTTTAAGAAGGGTCAGGTCGGCCAGTTTATCACGGGTACCTTGAAGAAAAAGCGTGGGTACGGCTACGTCATGCAGGTGCGCCCCGCGTTCGGAGCCAGGCTTGCCGGGGGCATGCAGTGGAAACCCCAGGAACACCAGACCTTTCACTCCTACTAAAGGTTCACGAGCTGCTGCCTGTGAGGTCATACGTCCACCATATGATTTGCCACCGGCCAAGATAGGTAGACCTTCAGCCAGATCATTGGCCAGTTTAACCGCAGACCGCACCGTAGCCTGGGAAATAGCAGGTGCGTTGGGGCTGCGCTGTCCTTTTTCCATATAAGGAAAGTTATACCGTAATGTGGCGATACCAACTTCTGCGAACCGCCGTGCCATAGCTTCCATGAAAGCGTGCTCCATTCCGGCACCTGCACCATGGCCGAATACATAAAGACAACTAGCATTTTCAGGCCTGATCAAAAGTGCACTCACGCTGCCACTGCTTTCTGTAGCTTGGAATTGAAAGTTTTGAGCTTGCACCATAGTATAAATTTAATCGACATCAGGATTAATCCAAAGATGGCTAAACCAGTGCCACTTACCTTCATCATTGGGTACCGTGACGGTATATAATGTTCTTCTGCGAGTTGAAATAGGTGATTTTGGTGTCAGAGTTAGTGTAACCGTACTGTCCTCATTCAGCACCCGATGAATTGTACACGCTGACCCTTGAATAAAGCATTGCAGCTGCTCAACTCGTAACCCTGCTAAGGCAAAGTTTAGCGTCAGGACAGGTGTATTTTCACCCTCAGGCAATATAAACGACTCTGGTATTTTGCTATTTACTCGTAATGCTTTGGTCTCAGCTTTCATTGAAAACCGGTCCAAAGCAGCATAGCTCTCCGACATAGGAAACCGGGGGCATTGCATGAGATCTGTTCCATTGTAAATAACACCTGAATTTTGCGCTGCCGCGGCTTTAAATCCAAAATTTTTAATGATCGCTTTCATTTTAAGATCCAGTTCTCCATACGGGTAGGCAAATGTTTCAGGCGC
>JBCDHA010000662.1:0-1826 GCA_038750705.1 Bacteroidota bacterium | reverse complement strand
GTGAACTGCCTGACGAAGACTTACCCTATTTCGAGAAGTGGTACTCGGCACTTCCGCAGGAAAAAAAAGCGCTATATGCTGAAAATGGTCTTCAAAAGGTAATTGATATTCATGCAGACATGTTGTATCAAACCGCATGGGACTACTACAAATCTAATAGTTCCGCAAGGCTATTGAGCAAAGCAGAAGTACACCGGATTATAGATGTCACCTTCACATGCCTCACAAAAATTGATGAGAGTCGTGCTGTTAGAAACCGCATGACGCTAAATGAAATCAAAAATATTATTAATGACGAAAGGCTATCACTCGAGGAACTGCTTTCGGTTATAAATTACTTCAGAGAACCCGGCAATACGTTTATTCATCCCTTTATAGAAGATGGTAAACCCGAGACCCGTTCAGTCAGTGGTGACACGGTAGTGGACATAACTCATGAGGCCCTCATTAGGAACTGGGTTAGACTCGGGAAGCTGGCATGGAAGGAGTTTGACTACCTGGAAACGTACCAGGATTTGCTCAAACAGTTAAATCGCTGGTTAGAAAACAGCAAGTCAAAAAACTTTTTGCTACCCATTGGACCATTGATGTATTTCGAAAAATGGTTTGAAAGCGTTCAACCCAGCGTTTGGTGGATAAGCAGATATACTGAAACACCGAATAAGACCGATAAAGAAAGTAAATCTCAACAGATCCTCTACGACATAAAAGAATTTTTGCAGCGGAGCAGTGTCAATTTAATCTTAACCAAGACAATTACGCGATATGGCCCAAGGAGAATTCTTACCGGGTTAACATTAATCGCAGTTCTGGTACTAAGTTCTTTCTATTTCATAGACGCTTCCAAAAAGCAAAATGAAGAAGTACTTAAACAAATTGTAATTAAGGGAAATAGCCTGCTTGAGGAACGAGAGTTAGACTTCATAGGCGCCGGTGACTACCTGTCCATATTGGATTTGCATGAATCCGGAGCAACTATTTCCGCGCTAAAAGGCATAAAAGATCCATCCACAAGGCTAAAGATGACCAACATCGCCTATTTATATCCCATGGCTTTTGATCCTTATCTCAACACACAGTCCAAGACAGATATAAAAACACTGGCAAAAGAAGATATCTTAACACTTTGTGCTGATTCTATCTACAACGAACTTACACTTGAAAGTATCTCGCGCTTTTTTACCGCATTCTCATTTGATAATTACTTCAACGAAAATGATGATCAAGCTCAAGTGCAGCAGGTATTACGGGATGCTGTTTTTAACTATGTCATCCAGATAATAAAGAGCAGGGAACGCATATCTCAGGGGGTGTGGTTACAACGGCTATTGGATCAACTGCTAACTTTAAACCTGACCCAATCTCAATTGGATCAGTTGATTACTGTTCTATCACCACTTGAAAATGAAAATAAGGTATTCGATGATTATTTCCCTGCCGGTGCGCGGGTTTTGGTAGGAAGGAACGGGGCAATCAGCCATAATGGTGGTTATCATATTTTAGCTTCTATTTATGCGGCCAAAGGTCAACCGGATAGAGTTGAACAGTGTTTTGATTCACTTTTTAAGTATAACTCTAACTATTTAAGTACACGCTCCTATACCAGTGAGTATAATGTTCTGGAATACTACTTTAGATATGACCATGGTGATAAAGTGGACGGCGCTCTGAAATTTTTGGCCGACTACCAGCAAATCCCTGTCTATGAAGTTTATAAGAACCTTGTGATAAGGTTGGGTAAGATGAATGATAATTTCTTCAATTTTCACCTTTTATACCCCGGATTTGTAGGTGTAAATATCCATCTTATTTCATACCCCCATTAC
>JBCDHA010000661.1:0-1839 GCA_038750705.1 Bacteroidota bacterium | reverse complement strand
GACTCTCAATTTGAATATACATTAGATCTGATAAGAAAACAGCCAGATAGTGCCAATTAACCAATTATACTCTTTACAAATTCAAAACAGTTAATGCCATTATTATTCTGGCTGCTCATCTCAGATGTCTCAGGATTTATGAACAGCCTTCTCCCATTAACATTCGTGAGAATAACTATTCCCCGCCTTTTTTCTTTATCCAGAGCCATAAAAGACGATTGTTGTGGCATTTCTCCTCCATGACTTAAGATTCTATTTCCAGATTCTCCGTGAGAATGCCACCAAACTATGTCTTGTGTCGGTTGATGGCGAGTGAATCATTCAATTGCAATAGTATCCCCCAAAGGGTCATGAGTGTTTTGAATGGAAGCTAATTCAGGTTTGAACCCACTGTTCAAATTTGCTTCGAGCCACTTGGCCATATCATCCACATTCGAAATTATTCCACCGCTTGGCCAATGAAATGATCCCATTTTATGAAAATAACAATCACCCCTCGTCCCGTTTTTCTTTATACATTGAACCCTACCCACCTCCGGGGCTTGTTGGATATTGGAAAAGGTACTATTAATTTGAAGTGGCTTCAAAATATTTTCACTTAATACCTCACTCCAGGTAGAGTTATTCTTCTCAGCTACTAGTTCTCCCCACCAATCCTACTCCCATATTATTATACTCCCATTTCTTACCAGGCACGTAATCCAGTTGCACCTTACTTAGATAGCTTGAATATCGCTTGTAGCTCGTTAAAGGATTCTTTTTTAAACCTGACGTATGCGTAGCCAGATGTAATAAAGAAAGTGTTTGGCCTTGATAGGTATCCTGCCTGATTTCTGAGTTAAAATGCTTTTGAATAGGATCTTCCAATGACATGGTTCCCTTTTCAATCTCGTTTGTCAAAAGTGTCGCTACAAATGTTTTGCTAATGGAGCCTATCTCATATAAAGTAGACGCATTGTTAACCGCTATCAATTGACCCTCTATTACTCGATAACCGAGTTTGTACGTTTTATCTCCATCAACTATACCGATGGCAACTTCAACATTGTTTGGAAAAGACAACAAATGTTCTTCCACCAACTCGAGAAATGGAGCTGGCTGACCTATTACAAGTTGTTCCTGAAGAAGGGTTGAAAGCAGAAGTATTGTAATTTTTAGTTTCATGAAAGTTCATCTGGATAAAGGACTAAAAATCTAAACTTTTATCAGCCGCATCTTCTCAAAACCGGATATGAGAGCTAATCTCCGATTCCTTCGGGTATTTGATTTTGAAACTCTTTAGGGGTCATGCCTTGAATAGATTTAAAAACACGCTGAAAGGTAGCCTGAGAGTTGAATCCTGAATCAAAAGCGATACCGGAAATGGTCAAGTGGTTGTGTTTACCTGATTTTAGCTTGCTAATGACTTCTGCCACCCGATACGAATTCACAAAATCGTTGAAGTTTTGGCTGGCATATTGATTTAAAACAGCAGATATGAGTTTTGCGCTAATACCTAAGTGACTGGCTACCTTATCTCTGTTCAATTCGGGGTCGAGGTAAATCTTCTCATTTTCCATGGCTCTTTTCAGGGCAACCAGATACTGTTCAGCATCCGTGTTTTCAATGATCTGTGCCTTGCTTTTGGAGGAGTTGATCATTTTTATTTTGTGATAGCCCACAAAGGCTATCCAGTAAATAAAGAACACCAGCAAAAGTTCAATAGGATAGTAGTAACCGTCTCCATCTAAATCCATGAACGACGCGCTGATCAGAGTGAGCGGCCATAAAACACCAAATACGGTCATACAAATCAGAAGTACTTTAACCCAGGTGTTGACTGTTTGCTGGCTAGGATTT
>JBCDHA010000660.1:0-1840 GCA_038750705.1 Bacteroidota bacterium | reverse complement strand
CCGGACATCGCCGTGCAAATGTATGTTAAGGCTATGGACGTTCCGCTTTTATCTCGTGGCCGGCATGTTCGGATAGAGTTCGATGGGTGGCCGGCATTACAATTCAGCGGATGGCCGAGCGTATCGGTAGGTACGTTTGGTGGAGTGGTAAAAGTAATAGATCAGGTAAATAGTAAAGGAGGTGAATTTAGAATTTTAGTAACCCCGGACCCCAATGATGAACCATGGCCGGAACAACTAAGGTTAGGATCAGGTACTAAAGGTTGGGTTATGCTAGATAATGTGCCTGTATGGTATGAAATATGGCGACAACTTAACGGATTCCCCCCCAGCTTATACGAAGAACCGCTAAACACTAAAATAGGTAAGGAAACCAAAACTAAATCTGATTCTGAAAAGAAATGAGAGGGATAATCTTCTTACTGTCTTTTCTATCGCTTTCCTGGTCATCTTTTTCGCAAGATGATGCCGATAGCACAATTGTGCTGAAGTTTGATGAATTCTATGCACTTGTATTAAGCAATCATCCGGTTGTTAAACAGGCGGAACTCCTCACACAACAAGCGGCCCAGGAGTTGCGTCTGGCACGAGGTGGTTTTGACCCCAAGCTTGAAGGAGCCTGGGATTTGAAAAACTTTAAAGACACCGAGTATTATGATAAACTGGACATATCCTTAAAAGTACCTGTTTGGTTTCCCGTGGATCCTAAAGTAGGTTTAGAGCGCAATGAAGGTGATTTTTTAAATGAAGAAAATGATGTTTCCAGCTCGCCGAATAACCAGCAGATCTATGCCGGAGTATCGGTGCCGGTGGGTCAGGGATTATTTATAGATAAGCGAAGGGCTACTGTTCGCCAGGCCAGGCTTTTTCAGAATATGGCTGAAGCCGATCAAATAAAAGAGATCAATAAAATTTTACTTACTGCTGCCAAAGATTATTGGGAGTGGTATTATGCCTACAATAATTATATACTCTTACAACAGAGCATAGCTATTGCACAGGATATTTTTGATCGGACCAAAGTAGGTTTCGAATATGGCGAAGTAGCGGTTATCGATACCGTTCAGGCAAAAATCACCTTGCTCACAAGGGTTACCGATTTTCAACAGGCTAATATTGAGCGTATTCAGGCCGGGCTTTTATTATCCAATCATCTGTGGTCTGCCGACGGTACACCACTGGTTTTAGATGATAATTTACGACCGGAAGAAACGGCACTGGTGAGTCTTGAAATTGATCTTTTGGAAGAGCTCGTAACATTAGCCCGTAATAATCATCCTGAAATCAGAAAGCTCGACTTGAAAAATCAGTCGTTAATAGTGGATAGGAATCTGGCCAGGGAGAATCTTAAACCAAAACTGGATCTAAGTTACTATTTGCTGGACCAGCCTGTGAACTCTAACGCTGAGCGTATAAATGTGGCATTAAGTGACAACTATAAGCTTGGCGTTGATTTTGCATTTCCATTATTCCTAAGAAAAGAAAGAGCAAAACTTGGCCAGACTAAACTTAAACTTCTTGACAATAAGTATGAGCGTGATGTTAGAGAGCGAGACATCATCAACCAGGTAAATGCGCAATACGTAGCTGCTACAAACACGAGCACCATTATCGAGCAGCAAATTCAAATGGTGGAAAGCTATCAACGTATCGTTGAAGCAGAACGACTGAACCTACAAAACGGGGAAAGCGACCTTTTTAAAATAAATCTCCAGGTAGATAAACTCATTAACTCGCAATCGAAGCTATTAAAGCTTAAGTCTACCTATCAAAAGAATATCGCCAATCTCTACTGGGCTGCGGGTGTGACCAACCTAGGTTACTGATATTCATTCACTTT
>JBCDHA010000659.1:0-1848 GCA_038750705.1 Bacteroidota bacterium | reverse complement strand
TGTAATCAATAGACCAACAATACCATGAGGAAGATAGTTAGCGATAAAAACAGGCATGAGTAGATCCGGTTTGTCCTGTGGTATCATGTTCATAAAATCCGGGTCAGAGTAAGCAAATGTTCCAACAATCAGTCCCATAATACAATACGACAGCGTTACAGGAAACCTGGCAACGCCGTTGAAGATGAGCATTTTCTTTACTTGCCCCATGTCTCTTGCGGAGAGCGCCCTTTGTGCCTGGCTTTGATCCGTTCCATAGTAAGAAGCATATAGAAAAAGGCCCCCAAGAAACATAGGCCAAAATCCAAATTCTTCGCCTTTTGAGAAACCCAGACTAGAGAAGTCTACAGATTGTATTCGGCTTTGATCCACCTTTGCTACAAAAGTATTCCAGCCTCCCAAGTAGTCAAGTCCATATCCAATGCAGATTAGAATACCGCCAAAAAGAATGATCATTTGAATGGCATCTCCCCAGACCACGGCTTTCATGCCGCCCTGGTAAGAGTAGATAAGCGTGACTATACCTGAAATGAGAATAGTAGCCCATTGAGGTATGTCCAGAACGGTAGATAGCACAAGTGCTACGGCATAGATCATTATTCCGGTGGCAAAGGCACGGCTAAATTGGAATACAATGCTTATTAAAAGCCTTGTGCTGCGCCCAAAACGTTCTTCCAAATATTCGTAAACACTCACTATTCCCTTTCTGTAAAGTGGCGGGAAAATCACGGCCATTAAGATGATCATCGCGATGGGTACGGCAAATTCATAAGTAAGCCATTGTAGCCCGCCGCCTGCTCTCATTCCCACAAAAGCGGCAGCCGAAATAAAGCTTATTGCCGAAAGTTGAGAAGCCATTACGGAAAGGCCGAGTTCAAACCATCCTAAGCTGCGCCCCCCCAGAAAGTAGTCCTTTTTTGTTTTCTGATCTTTAAAATAGATGCCAAGGCTCAACAAGCCCACCGCGTAAACGATTACAATAACAATATCTAGCCAATTCATCCTCGTAATTTACCTAAATGAATTTAATTTGAGCAAACCATAAACGGAAGATGAGAGAGCTGCTTCAGATTACTTATGATGATCAGGATATTGATATACTAGTAGAGGGTATCGAGCGACTGAAAAAGAAATATGCCCCAAAATTGACCGTCTCGAAAGGGCAATTAAGTCATGAAGATGTAGTTCTGATCGTATACGGAGATCAACTGACTGATGCAGATGAAAAGCCACTGAGTACCTTACACCGTTTTTTAAACGACCGGGTTAAGGGTATAATAAATGCTGTTCATATTTTGCCATTTTACCCTTACACCTCAGACGATGGCTTTTCTGTCACGGATTATTATGAAGTTAATCATGAGTTAGGGTCATGGGATGATATCAAGAAACTCTCTGAAGACTATAAACTCATGTTTGACGCGGTTATCAATCATATGTCAAAGTCGTCCAATTGGTTTCAAGCCTTTTTAAGTGGAGCGGACGATTTTCAGAACTATTTCATAGAAGTTGATGCTACCCGTGATTGGTCTTCGGTGGTCAGACCCCGTACCACGCCCTTATTTCACCCATTTCAGGATGGTAAAGGCAATATCAAAAATATTTGGACCACTTTTAGTGAAGATCAGGTTGATATCAACTATGATAATCCTAGGGTTTTTCTACATATTCTTGATGTGCTACTGTATTACATTAGTCAAGGTGCCAGCATGTTACGATTAGATGCTATAGGCTTCATGATCAAGGAGGAAAAAACCAAATCAATACATTTGCCGCAGACACATGCCGTAATTAAAGTTATGCGCAAGGTCATAGAAACGCTGGATTCAGGAGTGGTTTTAATTACTG
>JBCDHA010000658.1:0-1882 GCA_038750705.1 Bacteroidota bacterium | reverse complement strand
GAAGAAACCACAGATCAGGACAAGTTCCTGCCAAGATTAGGCGTAGTATATGAGTTAAATAACGCTATTAATTTATACGGTACTTATACCCAAAGTTTTCAGCCACAAAACCCGGCTAACCTGGTAGAGGCAGTAGGTGGCCCTTTTGATCCCATGCAGGGAGAGATGGTTGAGGTGGGAGCCAAGGGAACGTTTTTTGATGATCGTTTATCCGCTAATTTAGCCATCTATAATATTGAAAACCAGAATATTTTAATCACCGACCCTGATACCGGACTTTTTGAGCAACGCGGTGAAGAGCAAGCGAGAGGTCTTGAGCTGGATGTAAATGGTAGAATTGGCGCTAATTTAAGCCTTACGGCAAACTATGCTTACAATGATGCCACAATTGAAGAAAGTGACGATGAGGAAGAGATTGGTGAGAGAAAAGAGAATGCTCCGTTGCACTCCGGGGGCTTTTTTGCGAATTATGCTTTCAACGGCAGAATACTGGGAGGGTTAAATGTAAACCTGGGTGCGAATTTCGTTACCGAGCGCAATACGTTTGAAACGGAGGTAGAGCTTCCAAGCTACATAGTCTTTGATGCCGGTGTTTCTTACAAAGTGAATAAAGTCAAGGTAGCGTTGACTTTGAATAACGTATTTGATGAGACGCATTGGGTTGGAGGCTATAGTTTTGTAAGGTTATTTCCAGGCGCACCTAGAAATTATCTGTTGAGTATTGGATATACCTTCTAAGTTGGATTTCTTTGAAGCCAGCGGATGAAACTCAATAAAAAGGTATTTTTTAAGATCCATAGCTGGATAGGAATCAAGTTAAGCATACTATTTTTTATAGTATGCTTTTCTGGCTCTTTAGCTACTTTAAGCCATGAGATGGACTGGCTATTCTTTCCTGAGATAAGAGCAGAATATAAGGGTGAATACGCTTCATACAATGCACGGGTAGCCAATATTAAAGCGGCCTATCCCGAAGGCAAAATCGCCTATTGGGGCGCCTCTAATGAGTCTTATTTGTGTGATATTGCTCAGGTTGTTGAAAACGACCAACGCTACTATGTGTTTACTAATCCTTATACGGGCGAAGTTCAAGGGTCTGCGACATTGACTTTCCAGCGCTTCTTCAGAGACCTACATTACTTTTTATTTATACCGTTTCAGGTAGGTCATTTTACCGTACTGATCTTCGGCTTTATGCTCTTTATATCGATGACTACCGCTTTATTTTTTTATAAGAAATGGTGGAGAAAGTTGTTTGAACTGAAAATCGGAAAAGGAAGACTAGCTTTCTTCCGCAGTCTGCATCGTCTTGTGGGACTTTGGTCCGTACCGTTTGCCATTTTATTTTCTTTAACCGGCATCTGGTATTTTGTTGAGCGCACTAACCTGGGGGGAGTTTCAAAAATTGCCAATACACGTACACCTAAAATAGAGGAGCCGGGCCTGGATTCCGCTGTTTTTGCCACCATAACCTACGATATTGATTATGATAGAGCCGTCGAGGCTGCTAAAAAGGCTTTACCCGGGTTAACGGTGAAAGATATACTACCACCGGGTAGTCCTGACAGGGTGTTGTATATCAATGGTATTAGCAACGTTCCCTTGGTTCGCAACCGGGCTAACCGCATTTTTTTACATCCGTTAACCTTTGAAGTCATTGGATTGCAGGAAGCCGAAAATATATCCACCGTTACCTGGTTGAATGATATAGCCGACCCCTTACATTTTGGCTATTGGGGAGGTTTAATTACAAAAGTAATCTGGTTTATTGGGGGCATGGCCATTTCAGGCCTTGTACTCAGCGGCATTTGGGTAGCGCTCAAGCGCACAGCACACTATCAAAAACCGAAGCGTAAAATCTGGAAATATGTCAATTACGTCT
>JBCDHA010000657.1:0-1900 GCA_038750705.1 Bacteroidota bacterium | reverse complement strand
CCATAGTTGTAAAAGTCGTTGAGTTTATTTTTAGGGTCTAAAACTCTAATTCCTGAATGCCCAAAGGCGGAGTACAACTCTCCCTGATAGGGGCCGATGGTAATTATGCGTATTTCAGCTTCTGAGGAGAGAAGTATCTGGCCGGTTGATGGAATTGCCCAACACAAGAGGACAAACAGTAGAACTCGTTTCATGCTGTTAATATAACAAGCCCTAATCAAATGATTTTTCGTCCTTGAATTTATATTACTACTTTCTATTCTATAATTTTCCTGTGTGAATAGAAATTTCAAAGATGGGATGAACTTTGCGTCAAAAGCTACGCCTAAACGTCTTTGGAATGCTTCAAAAATAATAGGGAGCTATTTACAATCAAGAGTTACCAAAAAACCTTTGATAAGAGGTTTGCCAATAAGCATGTCCATTGAGCCTACTACCTCCTGTAACCTACGCTGCCCCGAATGCCCCAGTGGCTTGAGGTCATTTACTCGCCCTACCGGGATGTTGGAAGATACTTTATTCAAGCAGGTCATAGATGAACTACACGAGACTTTGATGTATTTATTGTTCTACTTTCAGGGAGAACCTTATCTACATCCGCAGTTTCTGGAACTCGTCAAATATGCGTCTTCAAGAAAGATTTATACTGCCACTTCTACCAATGCACATTATTTGAGTGATGAAAACGCCCGAAAGACCGTAGAATCCGGACTTGATCGTTTAATTGTATCTATTGACGGCACTTCACAGGAAACGTATCAGCTTTACAGGGTAGGAGGCAAACTAGATAAAGTGATCGAAGGCACAAAAAACGTGATTGCATGGAAGAAAAAATTCAGGTCGAAAACACCACATGTCGTCTTTCAGTTTTTGGTGGTACGCCCTAACGAGCATCAAATACACGAGGTGCACCAAATGGCAAAAGACCTGGGAGTGGATGAAGTGGGTATCAAAACAGCTCAAATCTATGATTTTGAAAATGGTAACGACCTCATTCCTACCCTGGATAAGTACTCCCGGTACAAAAAGGATCAATCAGGTAAATATTCAATAAAGAGTAAGCTATTGGACCATTGTTGGAAAATGTGGCATAGTTCAGTTATCACCTGGGACGGGGGGGTAATTCCGTGCTGCTTTGACAAGGACGCACATCATACGCTGGGCAACCTGGGTAAAAACAGCTTTAAATCGCTTTGGTACGGGGAAGGCTATCGTTCCTTCAGGGCTTCATTATTAAGATCAAGAAGCGAAATTGAAATGTGCAAAAACTGTACTGAAGGTACCACCGTCTGGGCCTAGCCCCTTTATTCTTTTCAGCTAAAAATCCAATAGCAGTTTGAGATTTAACCTGGCTCCCTTCCCAAAGTGTTGAAAACAGGCTTGGCCGAATAGCAGTACTAACTATTGCATATCCCCCGGGAACTTTGAAAATAACGAATTGGTTCTGCTGATGCTATCTTTCTTCCACGGCTGAGTGCATCTCTTGGTATCTACAGTAGGTGAGTCCCGTCGAATTTGTGGTCAGACTTATTGAAGGTATAATTTACTACTGGCGTCCAAGAAAAGATTTTTTAATTTGGCATCATTTAGCTAACAGCACCCTTTGTATTCGCTAAAGGACAGTTCTTAGTGGGGGTAGTTTCCAGCTTTAAAGAAAATCTGTGCTCAGACCCTTTAAAGGCGCTGTTTTTTTGCTCAAAAAATTTAGTCGATACCAATACTTTACTTGAGGGATCAGAGTTGAAGTTTCCCGCTGACCGCGCGCTAAAAAATATAATTGCTGATGTCATGGTGATCGCCATCTTTTTCGTATTTCATTTTTAACCAAAATGAAAAAACTTACCAGATCTAATAGTAACGCCGGGCCACATAAGGCTTAGTTAATGGCTGAATTGAAGTG
>JBCDHA010000656.1:0-1904 GCA_038750705.1 Bacteroidota bacterium | reverse complement strand
GCTTATATTTTCCATAATGATGACAATTTTAATGATTCCAGCAGGGAGTCGGTTCCTGATCAGTGCGCCACGGTTTGGGATACGCATAGAGAATACAGGGTGCAGGATGAGGATGTACAGTTTTATTTTTCCTGGGGCAGATGTGATCAGCAGCCTAATGAAATAGTGTTGAGTATAGATGAAGACCTGTCTGAGGTTTTCATTTACCCAACTGTAACCAGTGATTTTATCAAGATCGAAAATAAAGGGGAAGTGATGAGATACGATCTGTTGGATGCGACCGGAAAAGTGATCGAACAAAACATTCTAACACCCGGGGAAATGAACGTTACTCATTTAAAGTCAGGGCCTTACTACCTGAGATTAAATTCTTCATCCGGGGTAAGAACCGTAAGGTTTATTAAACAATAGTGATTAAGTCATTCAAAATGAATAGGTAAAGAAATAATCGCCAATGCGGGTAATTGTCTTATTTGTATTTATACTCACAGGGTTTGGGAGCGCCACTAAGAAACCGGATCAGAAAGTATTTTATATGGGCGCAGACTTATCCTATGTAAATGAATTGCTAGACTGCGGAGCAGAATATAGATACCGTGGTGACCGGGTAGATCCCTATGCGCTATTTGCTGAAAAAGGAGCAAACATTTCAAGAATACGGTTGTGGCATAGTCCGGAATGGACGGGTTATTCTGATTATAAAGATGTAGAACGAGCCATACAGCGATCTAAAGATGTAGGCATGGAAGTACTATTGGACTTTCATTACTCCGATACCTGGGCAGATCCGCAGCATCAGGTTATTCCTGAAGCGTGGCGTAACATTTCCAATCACAACCAATTGAAAGACTCTTTGTACAATTATACCTATCAAACGCTGAAGTCTTTACATGCCAAAGGGTTGGCGCCTGAGTTTGTACAAGTGGGTAATGAAGTGAATATTGAGATAATGCAAGATTCGGCCAACATGGTACTGGACACAATCAACTGGAGCCGAAACCTGTCACTTCTTAATACAGGGCTAAAAGCAGTAAAGGACTTTTCGATAGAGCATTCCCTTAACATCGAAGCGATGATACATATTGCCCAACCTGAAAATGCACTTTGGTGGTTTTCAAAAGCACAACAACATGGAATAGGCGACTTCGATTGGATAGGTCTATCCTATTATCCTAAATGGTCATCTTATGGTATCGACAGCCTTGGTGTAGCGCTGGACTCCTTGATCAAAACCTATGATAAAGAGCTGATGATCGTAGAGACGGCATATCCTCATACACTCAATGATGTTGACAAAGCTGGGAATATTTTAGGTAAAGATGCGCTTATACCGGGATATCCGGCCACACCTGACGGGCAGCATAATTTCCTGAAGCGATTGATAGAAATCACCCGTCGATACGGGGGCAGAGGTGTTATCTATTGGGAACCGGCATGGATCACCTCGGATTGTAGCACGCTTTGGGGGCAAGGTTCGCACTGGGATAACGCCACTTTTTTTGATGGTGAAAAAGGTAATGAGGCACTCCCTGTTTTTGATCTGTTTGGAATGAGGTAGTATATTCTTTACTGCCGGCGTCCCAGAATAGATTTTTTAAATCATTTGCCACAGTCCACGACAAAAGTTAAAACACTACTTATTGGGAAGATCCATCGGATGAATCTTCAATTTAATGCGCGGTAATCTGGCTTTTTTACTGTTTTACTCATGTCTTTATTCATCCGATGTTTTGATTCTGGTTTTTGTGGTGTACTGAGCCTTTTTCCCTCAAGGGCAGTGCTTAGTTGCTCTCGCCATTTGGCGGGTGGGGGTAGTTTTCAGGTTTAAGGGAATATCAATGCCCGTTAAAAACCAAAATCAAAATTATAGCCTGTTTCCTGGAGTAAACGATAGCGTTCTTCGT
>JBCDHA010000655.1:0-1909 GCA_038750705.1 Bacteroidota bacterium | reverse complement strand
GTGAAAAAACCTGTAACACAATGTAAAAAATCATGCCTACCGCTACGGAAATGCAGGTAACTTCGGCCATCCTGACCGCCCGCACTTTTTGTGTTTGGTATTTCATAGCCAGGGGTTTGTACTGGCCAAGCATGAATCAAATTGGCGTGGCTAAAGCACAGATCAAAGGACATCAGATAGGTACGAAACACAAAATGTGCTATTTTAAAGGGGTTTAATTTAGGGATGCACGATTTTTACACGCGCCCGTTATATGCAATTATGCCTAGATCAAAAGTCATCGGTTATTATCTAGTTGGCTGGATTTTTACAGCAACAAGTATCTTGATGATTTATTCTGAAAATCATTGGATAGGCTGGGTCGGAGCTATCTTTTTTGGAACTGGTTCAATTCTATTCACCATCAAGCTCATATATCCGAACTTCAAATACTTTAACACAGACGCAATCGGCAATAACTACAAACCATTAACTGAAGAAGAATTTCAGGAAAAGTATTCAGACGACGGAATATTCACCTTCACTTTTGAGGGGTTTACGGTAGAATTAGAGAACGAGAAATTGACTGTTAATTGGAACGAAGTTGAAAGTCTTATTGGCTACAAAATTGACTTGTACACTTCTGACCAGATTTGTCTCGACATATTTCTTGTCGACAAACATTTTACCATAAGCGAAGAAACACTTGGCTGGTACAAATTTCAAGAACATTTGAAGAACGACCTGAATATTGAAAATCCTGACTGGTGGATTGATATTGCAACACCAGCCTTCGAACCCAACTACACAACGGTGTTTGACCATAAGAATCGAACTATCCAAGAACTGCTGAAAAAACGATACAAGAAAAGCATGTAACAATATGTATAAGGCATGTGCTTGCGTGCTTTCTACAACTGCATCTGGACTCGCTCGTGAGTCTGCCGCCGAGAAAATTCAGTGGGATTTAGAAACTTTAGTTTGCGGGATTTTTTCACTTCAGAACGCACTACTCTCTAAAAACTTTGGAAGCACCGGCAGACCTCACTACTTTAGTGCTGTTCATTAAGTGAGAGCACACGCCTCATACATGGATGTTAGCTACAATAACCCTCAATAACGTATAAAATAGTTTTAAAGTGATAGGTTATGGACTTTTCCGAAGAAGAATTGAAAGCCTTCAGGTTGAAATTAGAATCTGATCGGAAAGAAAACGCAATGTGGAATGAAAAAGAGAATGAATACAAAAAACTGTATGATCAAGGAAAGTTGAAAATTGAAGTAAGGTGGAAAGATAATTGGTCAGACCTTGACTTTAAATATTTGGAAACAGCATTCGCTGAAGACTTTCTTGAGGATCTCCTAGAGAACTTTACAGTGATGAAACTTGACCTTAATAAGGTATTAGTAAAGCATTGTGGCAATCAAAAAGAAGCGAATAAAACATATCCTACTAAAAGGCTATGGGATTCTGACATTGGAAGAAGTGATAGAAAAATGACCAAAATATTAGAATTCTTGAAAAATGGTCAAACTCTAAGTCCACCTGTGATAGATATAAACGAGAATGATGTTATTCTTTGGTATGACGGAAATCATAGAGCCGCGTTAGCAAGGTATTTGGGATGCGTGAACATTCCTTTTCTAGTAAGAAAATCAAACATCGACCGTTTAACTAATTTGTAGCTAGGAACAGCTAGTGCGATAAGAATCCCTGTTGGAATTAAAGTTTGGATTTTCTTCTTCCAACTGGATAACGGACTTGCTTAGCCTTGAACTCCGAAATTTCATCGCTTAACTTTTTGTTGGCATTTTCTAATAACTCATTCTGAACTTTCATGATTCTTAGTAGGTCATGCATTGCATCTAAATTTTCTAATTGAGTGTAGACTATCTGCTCAAGATCAGCTTTGGTATATCTTCTACTCAT
>JBCDHA010000654.1:0-1947 GCA_038750705.1 Bacteroidota bacterium | reverse complement strand
GGAATACTTAAGCCTGGCGGTACTATTATAGAAGGTACATCCGGTAATACGGGTATGGGTCTGGCATTGGTGGCCATTGCCAGAGGCTATAAATGCATATTCACGTTGGCCGACAAACAATCGCAGGAAAAAATTGATATACTTAGAGCTGTGGGTGCGGAAGTTATTGTATGCCCTACGAACGTATCGCCCGATGATCCTAGAAGTTATTACTCCGTAGCTAAAAAACTGAATTCCGAAATTGAAAACTCCTTTTATCCTAACCAATACGATAATCTGTCAAATACAGCAGCTCATTATGAAACAACCGGCCCGGAGATCTGGAAGCAGACGGAAGGAAAAATAACTTATTATGCGGCCGGAGTGGGCACAGGAGGTTCCATGTGTGGCACGGCCAGATATTTAAAAGAACAAAATCCGGGTATCGTCTCGGTGGGTATAGATACCTATGGTTCCGTCTTTAAAAAGTATAAAGAAACCGGTCAATTCGATGAGGATGAAGTTTACCCTTACCTGACTGAGGGTATTGGTGAGGACATTCTCCCAAAAAATGTTGACTTTTCCATGATCGACCATTTTGTGAAAGTCACTGATAAAGATGGCGCTATCATGACCCGGAAATTGGCCCGGGAAGAAGGGCTCTTTTGTGGCTGGTCGTGCGGCTCGGCCGTACACGGTGCGCTTGAATATGCAAGGGAGAATCTAAAAGAAGAAGATGTTATGGTGGTAATACTGCCTGATCATGGTACAAGGTACTTAGGTAAAGTGTATAACGATAACTGGATGAAAGATCACGGATTCATTGAAGCCCGTGAATTTGCCACGGCTAAAGATATCATAACTCATAAGAATGGTACGGGTAAATTATTTACGGTTGATAAATCCAAAAAAGTGGATTCCGTTGTTAAGATGCTCAATACTGAGGGTATCGATCAAATACCTGTCGTTGACGGCGACCATTTTGTAGGCAGTGTAAGTGCTGCTAAGCTTCTTGAAAAGCTTATAGAAGCTCCTGAGATCAAAGATATGGAGGTAGCCGAGGTAATGGATAATCCTATTCCTTTTGTAGGACTAGATAATACACTGGACGTACTTTCTTCTATGATGGATAAAGATAACAAAGCGATACTGGTGCGAGACGAGGCTCATAAAGTACATATTATTACTCAGCACGATTTATTATTGGCTATGACAAACTAAATGGCATTATGATTGTTATATGTACATAGGTTGATAACATGTTAATGTAAGTAAGTTTTGGGATTAGCCCTGCCGTGGTTGGCAGGGCTTTTTTGTATTAGCCCAAGAATCTCATTTCAGGAAATTGGAAATATAATAGCCCAAGCTTTGTTCTAACTTCTACTTGCCAGCATCTAATTTCAGATTAAAAAATACGGGTATTCCAATAAATTTTTCGAACAAAATGAAATGCCTTTTAAGCTTCCGAGAAAAGATTTTTCTTCAACGCTGAAAACTACCCCCACCTGCTGTTTGGCGTGCGTAGCGAAGAGCTGCCCTTTGATGGAATTTATTGGGTGTTTTAGCGAATGATTATAAAATCAAAAAATCTTTTCTCGGGGTAATGAGCTCAAAAATAGTTGGTGGATTTGTTGATTATAGTTCTTAGATTTTAGGTCATCGACCTGAAGAGGAAGTCGGCAATTAAGAAATACAAATGAATTTACTCCTCCTTATAATGAGTACACAGTACACGACAAAAACCAGAATCAAACCATCGGATGAATAAAAACAGGAGTAAAACAATAAAAAAGCCAGGTTACCGCGCACTAAATTGAAGATTCATCCGATGGATCTTCCCAATAAGTAGTATTTTAACTTTTGTTGTGTACTGTGTAATGAGTAACTATGCGTCTTACCGTAGCCTCAAATTATTACAACCTTACTTCCCGGAAGTACCTCCGCTAATTCCGGGGAAGGCCCCAGGTT
>JBCDHA010000653.1:0-1978 GCA_038750705.1 Bacteroidota bacterium | reverse complement strand
TGCGTGGGTCCCAGATGTTTTTGGTTTCGACTCCTTTATTTCGAGGACCCAGCAAGGATGTTATTTAGATTCGTTCTAAACAATGTAAAAGTAGAGAGTCCCCAAAGGTTTGTCAATCGCTAGAACTGGCTAAATCAGTATCACTATTTCTAGTGATTATTCTTAAAGTACTGACTTTACTCAGGTTCTGTTATCGTAGATCGTATAGCAGAGTACTGACGGTTCAATTCTGTCAAGTAGGTGTCCATTTCCACGGCTACCGATCTTAAATGTCTGGCATACTCGCGTATCATAGATTCATTTAAGGTCTCAATTTCTATGTTACCTGCTAAACCTAACATAGACGCCACCGGTCTTCGGGCAATATGTGAGATATCAAATAGTATTTTTTCCAATACCCGAGTGTACTCCTTGGTTTCAGTTATATCCTGTACAGTTCCATACCAGACCACTGAACCATCGGTTTGTTTTTCAGGTATCGCTCTCGTTTTCTGCCAAAACACTTCTTTTTGTTTTGTAAGTATTCGATATTCAATGTCCAATGGAACACATTGCCGGAACGAGTTTTTAAGTTTATGTTTAAAACGGTCAATGTCCAGAGGATGGATCACCTCAAACATTACTGTAGTATCGTTCTTCAGCCTTTCTATATCCAAATCAGGGCTAATTTTAGCAAGTCCCTCACTTATAAATGAAAAGGTGACTCTGCCTTTACGGTTTTGTTCCATTTGGAAAAGAGCGCCCGGGGCTAAGTCCGTAACTTTTTTAAGCTGTGTTGCACTTAGCTGTAATTGGTTGCGCTGATGCATGACCACCTTCCGCATTTCAAGGTACTCCACCACTTTCTCAGCCAGTAGTTGCAATGCTCTTATCTGATGCTTTTCAATTTTTCGAGGCTTGTTATCCACTACGCACAATGTTCCTAACACATTTCCGTTCGGTGTTTCTAAAGGAGCGCCCGCGTAGAATCTTACATTTGAGTCGCCATGAACTAACGGGTTATCTTTAAATCGGACGTCATTCTGTGGGTCATCGACAATAAGAACTTCTTTTGGGTTTGACAGGGCATGCTGACAGAACGAAAGTTCTCTGGGTGTCTCCTTCACCGTCAGTCCGATACTTGATTTAAACCACTGGCGCTTTTTGTCAACAAAAGAGATAAGTGAAATAGGCGTATTACAAATCGCCGAGGCTATCTCAGTAATTTCATCAAATTTTAGTTCAGGATCTGTATCAAGGATCTTGTAGGAAGTTAACTCATTTAAACGCTCTGATTCATTCATATCCACCCGGCCATTTCACTGAATGATTCTATATTACGGAAAATAACTCTTAAAAATGATTTCTGTTAAATCTATTTTACCAGCCCGATCTCGTGCGCATAGGCTACCAACTGGGTGGGGGAGGTTAACTTAAGCTTCTTAAGTATATTTTTACGATGTGAATTGACGGTATGGATACTTATATGAAGCAGATCAGCAATTTTAGCCGTGCTTAATCCCTTTGCAATCAGCTTTAGTATCTCAACTTCCCGAGTAGAAAGATTAGTAGGCACACAATCATCGGGGTCATTGCCTTCAACGTGAGTAAGCAACTCAAGCACCTTATTGCAATAAAATCGATTACCCTTGGAAATCATTTCTACGGCAGAAAGTATTTCTTCAGGGGTACAATCCTTAGTTAGGTAACCCGGAGCGCCCATGCTTATTAGCTCTCTTATCCTGGGTTTATTTTGGTCCGCGGAGATGATCAAAAGCTTGTCCGTATATTTCTCCAATAAGTTTACCATTAATCCACTCTTGATATTGGCGGTGTAGGGTTCCAGATAATCCGTAACTATAACATCATAACCTGAATAATCCTGGCCGGTGAGCACATCCTCCTGCATTTCAATATTCAGGTCATCTAAATTATCTAGTAAATGGAAAAGACCATTTCGGGTAAGGTATTGCGGATCAACTATGAGAACCGATGTTTT
>JBCDHA010000652.1:0-2000 GCA_038750705.1 Bacteroidota bacterium | reverse complement strand
TTCTTTAGTATTCTAGCTATATTGATCTGCTGCTTAGGAATCTTCGGTCTGGCTTCATTTATGGCAGAGCGACGTACTAAGGAAATAGGTATTCGCAAAGTGTTAGGCGCTTCTGTCGGTAAGTTATGGGAGTTGCTGACAAAAGACTTTATATTCATGGTGATAATTTCCGGTGTTCTTGCGGCGCCTATTGCCTACTACCTGCTCAGCCAATGGCTCAGTAAATACGAATATCATACCTCGATCAAGGTTTGGGTATTCATACTTTCTTGCGCGCTTACACTAGTTATCACATTATTCACAGTCAGCTATCAAGCCATAAAAGCAGCTACCACCAATCCTGTGAATAGCCTGAGAGATCATTAAAATAATGAATACCCCTTCTCCACCAAAACTGGCAGAAAGGCTTCTTACAAGTTTGATCAAAGAAGAGTTTATAGAAGAAGTACTGGGAGATCTGGACGAAAAATTCTGTATCACACTAAAGTCAAAGACAACAACACAAGCAAAATTCAACTATTGGTATCAGGTCCTTAGCTACTTAAGACCTTTCGCCATCAAAAAATATCGGTCGAACTCAAATCACATGACTATGTACAAACACAATCTCAAAATTGCCTACCGTCATATCCAGAAAAATAAAGGATACTCTTTCATTAATGTTTTCAGCCTGACCGTGGGCATTGCAGCATGTATGGCCATCTTTCTGTTCATTAAAGATGAAACCAGTTTTGATCAGTTTCATTCAAAAAAAGATAATATCTATAGGTTAGCTGAGGTACAAAATTTCACCGGCACCAAAGAACAAAAGGTCGCGCTTTCTATGCCCGGAATGGGTCCCCAAATACTGAATGATTTTCCTGAAGTAGCAAACTATACGCGCTATTACATCCAAGGTAAAGAATACATATCTAGAGATGAATTGGGCCTTACTATTGATCAAGTATTTTTAGTGGATTCTACTTTTTTGAAAATATTCGATTTTAAGTTGTTGGCTGGAAACAGGTCTAATGCATTGGATGAGCCGAATAATATGTTATTGACCGAAGAATCAGCTTTAAAATTTTTTCCAACTATACAGGAGGCCGTGGGGAGCACATTGAAAATGGGTGAACGTACAATCAAAGTCACCGGAGTTCTAGAAGATGTTCCTGAAAACTCTCACATGCAGTTCGATGCGCTGGGGTCAATGACAACCATAACCAGCAATAATCCCGATTTTAACGACCAATGGGGTAGCAATTTTTTAAACACTTACCTTCTACTGACAGATGACGTTGACGCGAATGCCCTTGAAGCAAAATTTGATGACTTTCTAGTGCGCCATATGGGGGGGGATAATCAGGATAGAGGAGTGCTGAATAGATACGAACTCTTTCTGCAACCACTTTCAGATGTACATCTTAACTCCTCGGACATCGAGCACGACTACAATAACTATAGGAAATTTAATGGGACCTATATCAACACTTTTACTTTGGTAGGTATTTTCATTTTAGCCATTGCAGGCATCAATTTCATGAACCTGACCATGGCCAGGGCCTCAAACCGTTGGAAAGAGATTGGCGTGCGTGAATCTGTTGGAAGTTTAAAGAGTCAGCTTTTCACTCAATTCATTATTGAATCCATGTTGCTCTCTGTCATGGCGCTTCTTTTTGCCATAGTCATAAATCTGGTTTGTATTCCATTACTAAATAATCTTATTGGTCGGCAACTCTCCCTGACCTATTTCATTCAAGAACCATTGAATATATTATGGATGATGCTGGGGGCTTTACTACTTGGGTTCATTACAGGCTTGTATCCCGCCATTTATATGACGGCTTTTAAAGTAGTGACCATTTTGAAGGGTAATAAAACCAAAGGTGAAAAATCGTTCTTTCGTAGCGGGTTGGTGGTTTTGCAATTTGGTTTGGCACTGGCCATGATCGTTAGCACATTAATAGTTCTTCAACAGCTCAATTTCATGCAAAACAAAGATATCGGTTTCACAACCGATA
>JBCDHA010000651.1:0-2012 GCA_038750705.1 Bacteroidota bacterium | reverse complement strand
TGTCAAAAAAGAAATCGTAATCCAAAGGCCAGATATTCTTAAAGTCAAAATAAGGCTGATTGAGTCTGAGTAAGATTTCCGGGATCAAAAAAGCAAAGGCCGTCTGAAAAAACATTACAGATACGGTCCTTACCATTTGGTACTTGCTATGCCGGTATTTTATGATCATTCTTACCCCCATTACCAGAATGCACAGTGTGTAGATAAAGCCATAGAGGAAGAAACGCCCCGCATCCGATCCTTTCAAAAACTGGCTTACCGGATCGACAGTAATGATCCAACTCGTCATGTATTCGGGATAGAAGTAGAGTATGATATAAAATAAAATCAAGAACGTTCCTGTAAGTATGCCAAGCCACCCAACATTGGTCATTGCTTTATGGAACAAGCCATTATTCTTGATGCCGGGGGGGCCATCTTTAATTTTGGGTAAGATATAAAGCAACGCCCCGACGATACATACTACGTAGGTAAGGAGCAGAAATAACTCAGGACTACCACTAACCGGACCTGTGCTGGAAGCTTTGGTCAGCGAATATTTTAAGTCCTTCACTTTGTATTTATCAAACCCTTTTTCGTTAACTATTTGGTAGAGTTTTATGTTGTTAGCAACATTGGCTATTTGCTGTTGCATTTCTTCTTTGCTTCCAAATTCTCGGCCGTCTAACCAACCGCCATAATCTCTAAAGGTTTTCTTTTTGTATGTACCAGTTTCGCTATCATCGAAAACCTGGTCTAGACTTGCTATTTCAAAGCTACCTGAGTTCTGTATCGCAATCTTACTTACTTCTTCATCCGTTATTCCAAAAGCGTTAAGCTGGACTTTGTTAACAGCCTTAAACGCTTGATCTAAATCGCGAACCAAAGAAAAGCTATTTGAGAAAGTCTTTCCAACAATGTAGCTTTCACGTTTTACCAACTCAGCTTTATCCCCTAACTGATTTTGCAAGATATTTTCGGTTATAACATAAGATTCCATGAAAAATGATCCTATGAACATTCCAAATCCTATAATGAAAAGGGCTAATCCTGCTGTTTTTATTGCTTTCATCCGAATATTGATTCTAGAAGTGATTTTTTGCCTTTGAGCTTTATGATATTATCAGGGTATTGTTTGTTAAATGCTTCAGCTATCTGTTGTTCATGCCTATCGAAAAACTCGGGATCGAAATTGGCTTCCCGGAGGTTTTCAAGCACATGGAAGATGTCCCTTTTTTCAGTCAACCATTTATCGAAACACTCGTGCCGCAGCCTAATGCCAAATGTGTTGACTCCTAAAAAGAGCTTAGTCTCTCTGTCGAAAATGAAATGCATGCATTTCTTTCCGCTTTCGTGCTCCCAATAAAATTCCGCCTCATTGTCCTTTAATTGGTTCCAAACCCAACCGTAAGTTTGGTATTCAATATCGAAAAATTTGGCTGAGTTAAACCAGTGCCCGGGCATATAGGCTGTTCTATTCCCGGTAACTGTCTGGGCCACGGTCTCACCCATCATTCTGCCCGTGTACCAGACCTGCTCGATAGGCCTTCGATTTGGTAAAGGCTCTCTACGCTCAGCACAGTCGCCAACAGCATATACGTCTTTCGCGCTGGTTTCCAGGCACTCATTTACTAAAATACCACGACCTGTTTCTATTCCTGATGTTTTGGCCAGGTCAATGTTGGGGTGCACACCTACTGTCAGCCCCACATATTGACAGGGTATTTCATCGCCCTCTGAGGTTACCACGGCCTTTACACGGCCATTTTCATCCGGTAATATTTCCTTGAGTTCACTGCCTAACCTTAGGTCAACATGATGCTCCTGTATATGATTGCTGATAATACAAGCGTCTTGGTGAGGCAGTACATTGTTCCAGAACTTTTTTTCGCGTACTAGAAAAGTAACGTCTATATTTTTAGATCTCAGCATTTCTGCTAACTCTACACCAATTAAACCTCCACCTACGATGACTCCCCGTTCTATGCCTTTCGTGTACTTTTCTATATACTGCAGGTCTTGGTAACTTACCA
>JBCDHA010000650.1:0-2058 GCA_038750705.1 Bacteroidota bacterium | reverse complement strand
GTTCACTGCTGAGTATTGAGTTATTTTGGTTTTAAATACGTCGGTATAGTCTCTTGTATCTTTCAGTTGATCATGTTCAATCCATGTTTCATGCCTATTCACAGGTCCGTTTACTACCAATACGCCTTCCTTTTGAAAACCGGTTTCTGAATTGCGCATATGGTTAAGTTGTCTGTAAACGGTAAAAGTGAAAATGATCAGCCCTATGGATACCCAAAATTGAAATACAACTAATGTTTTCCGCAAAAAGACTCCGCTCTTGGAGTGTATTAATTTTCCTTTTAATGTTTTCAAAGGTTGATAGCCGGACAGTACAAACGCCGGGTAGAGGCCTGATAACAGTACCGTTATAGGAAACAAAAAGATCAGGAATTTCCATACATCCCATGAGATCAATACCACGGGCTTACCCATTAAATCATTGAGATAAGGTGATGAAGTGAATATGACAAGAGCCGCCAATATCAGAGCAAATGCGTTGATCAAGAAGGATTCAAATAGAAATTGATTGATAAGTTGGTTTCGTTGAGCGCCCAAAACATTTCTTAAACCTACTTCATGACTGCGTCCGACTGCCTTAGCTGTGGTTAGGTTAATATAGTTGATGATTGCAATAAGCAAAATGGCGATCCCGATGTAAAAAAGAAAGGTCACATAAGAGGCGTTGGTATTGACCTTTAACTCTCCGTCCAATGCAGAACCCAAATAGATCTCCCTTAAAGGTTGCAATGATAAATCTGTGCTATTGGAGAGTGGATCGCCACTGTTTGATACCAAGTAATTCTCAGCTTTGTTCATGAGGGCTTCAACATTTGTATTTGGAGCTAACTGCAAATAGGTGTAAACAGAATTACCATTCCAGGTTTCAGCGTAACCCTTGCCCCATCCTGTAGATAAGGTTGAAAAAGAGGCCAGAAAATCATACTTAAAATGTGAGTTTTCGGGTGCGTCCGAAATTACACCAGTAATAGTAAGATCGAACCGGTCAAATTCATTAACGTATTCCACCTGCTGACCAATAATCTCTACATTTTCCCAGTCGTTACCAAAGATCTTTTTGGCGGCGCTTTCTGAAATAACCACTTTATTGGCACCAGCTAATGCTGTAGATCTGTTACCTTGGACCAAAGCGAAAGAGAAAATCTCAAGAAAACCTGGGTCCACATAAAACCCCCATTTAAAACTTTGTTTTATGGGTTGTCCATCTGAATTCTCCCGGCTTATGGTACTTTGAACCGCCTGGCCACTCCATGGTAATATCATTCTGGTGAAGTTGACTATTTCAGGATTATTAGCCGTCAGCCTAGGGCCAAGAGGTGGATGAACTAACGCGGTTTGAATTTCCCTTGGTTTTATCTCGGCGGTGAGCCGGTAAATATGGTCCTTGTTACTATGGAAATCATCATAGCTTCTTTCGAAGTCTACATATCTAAAAATGACAATGCTAGCGGCAGTGCCAAAGGTCAAACCGAGTATATTGATCAGACTAAAGGCCTTATCCGTACTTAGTTTTCGATAAGCTAGTTTTAAGTTGTTTCTAAGCATGTCATAGTCATTTAATTGATATCGAAGAGTGAATGGTTTAATAATGCTAGGCCTAAAGAGCCTTAGCACGTCTATCATAAATCCCAATCTTGCCGTGTGTAAAGGTTTTTCCCTAATCCTGTGCTCATAGCGTTCTCTTAAGTCCCCTTCCAGATCTTCCAGATACTCCGGATGACAGTACCAGCGAAAAAAGCGTAGCCAGAACTTGGGAGGAGAGTTAGCCATATTATTTGTTTTTAGAATGCAAAAACCCCCAACTCCTAAAGGGTTGCCCACATAATTTCATATCTCGAGATAAAGAATCAATTCCACCCTTTAGGGTTGGGGTAAAGAATTGATTCAGCGGTTCCATGGACTTACTCATTTCGGATCGCATCAATCGGATTAGACGTAGCCGCTTTTATAGATTTAAAACTTATGGTAATCAATGTAATACCCAATAAAATAAAGAAAGCTATAATCGGAATCGACCAGGAGAAATCAATTCGGTAATAATACTTTTCTAACCAGCCG
>JBCDHA010000649.1:0-2061 GCA_038750705.1 Bacteroidota bacterium | reverse complement strand
GATGCAGAAGCTAATTTAGGCGGTTTTTACAATGGTAATATTCAAAATTATAATGCATCCTTAAACTATAGGTACCAGCCCTTTTTGAATCTTTCGCTCGCTTTAGATTATAACTTTATTGACCTTCCTCAAACTACAGATCTGTCTGAGGTTTCGGGCAAAGAAGAGTTTTGGTTAGTAAGCCCAAGAGTGGATCTGACCTTTACTGATAAATTATTCCTCACTACCTTTGCACAGTATAACGAACAGGCCGATAATGTCAATTTAAATGCCAGATTTCAATGGCGTTTTAAACCTGTATCAGATTTGTTTGTTGTTTATACAGATAATTATTTTCCAAATAACTTTGCATCAAAAAGTAGAGCGCTGGTATTCAAATTGACATACTGGCTTAATATTTAATAACCAATGGCATTTAGTTTTTTTAAAAAGAATAAAGAAGAAAAAAAGGAAACTTCTTCATCTTCTTTACAGCATTATTATGATCTCGCAGTATCGGAAATAGTTCATGAAACAAAAGATGCGATTTCAATAACCTTCAAGCAGCCTGATGCTAAGATTGAATACAAATCAGGCCAGTTTTTAACACTTATAGTAAAGGTAGAAGGAAAAGAGGTACGCAGAGCTTATTCACTTTGTTCTTCTCCGTTTACTGATTCTGACTTAACCGTTGCGGTAAAAAGAGTGGATAACGGCTTAATGTCAAATTGGCTGCCTGATAATTTAAAGGTGGGGGATACCATGAGGATCATGGAGCCCATGGGTGTATTTACAACTGAATACAACGCATCAAACAAGCGACACCTAATCCTTTTTGCCGGGGGCAGCGGTATTACCCCTATGATGTCTATCATAAAGTCGACGCTTAGTCAGGAGCCAGACAGCATCATCTCTCTGATTTATGCGAATCGTAATATTGAGAGCATCATTTTCAAAGATCAACTAGATCAACTGGCCACCGACTATGAGGGGCGCTTACATTTGATCCATATCCTTGATGATGCTCCGATGAACTGGCAAGGACACTCCGGGCTTCTAAATCACGATATGTTAGTTCAGATTTTGGAGCGTGTACCGAATTGGGAAGATACCACCTATCTCATGTGTGGACCTGAAGGTATGATGAAAAATGTGGAAAATCTGTTATCGGAACAAAGCATAGATAAGAGTAAAATCTTTAAAGAAAGTTTTGTGGCAGGTACAATTGATAAAGCTGAAAATGCCGGATCGAGCGCCGTAGATGGGGCTAAGCAGGTGACTGTTGTCTATGACGGAGAAGAACATAAGTTTGCCGTTGAGCCTGATACCACCATTTTAGAAACAGCTTTGGATATGGGTATAGATCTGCCTTATTCTTGCCAAAGCGGTTTATGCACTGCTTGCAGGGGGAAATGTCTTTCTGGCAAGGTGAAACTGGATGAGGAAGAGGGGCTTTCAGAGGCTGAGTTAGAAGAGGGTTATATCCTTACCTGTGTCGGGCATCCCCTTACCGATGATGTGGTAATAGAAATAGGGTAATCAAAAATATTAGTTGCATGGATTTACATACAAATGTACTTGAGCGACCAAAACGCTCTTATATTCCTGAGTCGTTTACAATTACAGACTGGGATTCACTTAAGCCTTATTTTGACGACTTACTGAATCGGGAAGTAGATTCCCTTGAGGGCCTGAAGAAATGGTTTGCTGACAATAGTGAGTTAGGAGCTATCATCTCCGAGGATGCAGGGTGGCGATACATTAATATGACCAGGTATACCGAAAACAAGGAATATGCTGAAGCTTATCAGTACTTTGTTCAAGAAATACAGCCGCCTATGGCGCCTTATTCTGATAAACTTAATCGCAAAATTAACGATAACCTTTTCCTTAAGGAGCTCGAAACTGAAGCAGGCTTTGATATCATGATTCGTGAAATGCGAAAAGATATCGAGATATTCAGAGAAGAGAATATTCCATTGTCTACGGAAGTGCAGACTGAAACACAAAAGTATGGTCAAATCAGTGGCGCCATGTCCGTAACCATTGATGAAAAAGAAATGACGCTGCAGCAAGCTGGTG
>JBCDHA010000648.1:0-2076 GCA_038750705.1 Bacteroidota bacterium | reverse complement strand
TGGAAGTGCACGGCTTAGAAAAGGTTTAGTTATTCTACAGTTTACACTTTCGATCATAATGATCATTACTACACTTACCGTTAGTCGTCAGCTAGAGTACATACAGCAAGCGGATTTAGGTTTTGATAAGGATCAAATGCTCGTAATTGATATTAACAATCAAAATGTAAGGGAAAGCTTTGAAACCATGAAGAATGAGTTCGCCAAAATCAGTGGTGTCAAGAGCGTAGCAAGTTCTTCTCGGGTACCTGGAGAGTGGAAAAACATACGTGAAACCATCATTAAGCCGGCGGAAGGAGGAGATTCCATACAATCCTATTTCATGTGTTTTGATGAAGACATGGTGCAGACATATTCTCTTGAATTGATGCAGGGAAGCGATTTTCTAGGCCAACTGGCAGAAGATTCGACGGCTGTTCTTCTTAATGAAACCGCAGCAAGGAAGCTGGGCGGAGTTGAAGTAGGTCAGAACTTAACGATTGCCAGTGCTCCCTACCCGCTAAAGGTAATTGGTATTTTGAAGGATTTTAATTTCCAGTCTCTGCATTCAGAGGTAGCTCCGTTAATGATAGGTTATTGGTATAATACCATTACCGTGATCGACTATTTTTCTTTGAATATTGAATCCAATACCGATTTGGGGCAGGTGATTCAGTCAGCAACAAAAGTTCATGAAGATTTTGACGACTCTACTCCAATGGAGTTTCACTTTTTAAATGACCAGCTAAATGAATTTTATAAATCTGAACGGCAGGCTGGGGATATATTCAAATTATCAGCTGGTATCACTATACTAATTGCCTGCCTGGGCCTATTTGGTCTTGCCTCTTTTGTTGTGCGTAAGCGCTCTAAGGAGGTCAGCATAAGGAAGGTATTAGGTGCGAGCTCATTGCAGCTATTCTTGCTGCTTTCAAAGACCTTTGCTTTTCAGGTATTAATATCTTCTTTAGTGGCTGCACCAATCGCCTGGTGGGTTATGGAGGGATGGTTAAGCAATTTTAGTTATCGCGTGGGGCTGCCCATTTGGGTATTTCTTTTAGGCGGGTTGGCGGCGCTGTTTGTTGCCCTGCTTACTACCAGTTATCAATCGCTAAAAACGGCTTTTTCGAATCCTGCAGATACATTGAAAAATGAATAGCACTTAATGCAACTTTTTGCATGTGGTGCGGTCTATGTAGACAGACATAACTAAAACTCAAAATAAATGATACGCTTTTTTTTATCCCTTATTATCATAGCTGCGGCTTGTTCAGCCTCCTTTTCTCAGAAGGACATCTCAGAAACATTTACGGGTATTGAGAAGATCTCAATAAGTACTTCTTCCAGCGATTGTATTCTTAAGAAAGGCGCTGGCGATGCGGTTCAGGTTGATCTTGAGCATAACTATTCAGGTTCCTATGATCCTGACATATCTAAAGAGGGGAACAGGCTTGTTATTAAAGAACGTTTCGAACGTAATTCTTCCGTCAGGGGGTCAGGCACCTGGACACTGACCATTCCTGATGATTTGGATATCCGCTTCAATAGTGGGTCGGGTAGCCTGGAGGCATCTGATCTAAACTTTGAGTTGGACATGAACACGGGCTCCGGTTATATCGAATTGTCCGCTGTGAAAGGCGAATTAAAGTTCAATACGGGTTCGGGTGACATTACGCTGTCAAAAGTGGATGGTGAGTTTGATGCCAATACAGGTTCCGGAAGTTTCAGGGTAACCGATGCCAAGGGGGATTTAAGGTTCAATACCGGATCAGGAAACGTGCGCCTGAGAGATGTTGTAGCTTCAGTAAGCGCAAACACGGGTAGTGGAAATGTGAATGCTGTAAATATGTCGTTAACCGGAAGAAGTTCTTTTAATACGGGTTCAGGAGATGCAATAGTTTCGCTAAATACCTCTCTCAAGCATGATATAAATGTTAATAGCGGTTCCGGAGATGCGGAAGTAGACTTTTCAGGAAACGCAATTTCAGGTTTAGTTGAGATGAAGGCCAACAAGAAAAATGGCCGCATTTCAGCCCCTTTTGATTTTGACGAGGTTGAAGAAATAGATCAGGGGTCAGGTCGTTGGAACCAAACGGT
>JBCDHA010000647.1:0-2110 GCA_038750705.1 Bacteroidota bacterium | reverse complement strand
TTAGATAAAATTAAAGGTAACGCTTACCCCTGTCTGTCAGCGTCTGACTATCGCCATTTTGATTTTTGGTTGGGCACCTGGGACGTATTTGCCAGCGGAAGAAAAGCAGGGGTTAATGTAATTTCCATGGCTGAAGGTGGATGCGCCATTCACGAAAACTATACTACCGCCGGTAATTATTCAGGGCAGAGCATTAACTACTATGACCCGATAGACGAAAAATGGCACCAACATTGGGTAGGATCAGGAGGCGATGTCTACAATTACCTTGAAACAAAGCGCGATACAGGTATGCTGCAGTTCGAAAGTAAGTTCATGGGCCCCGGTGGTCAAATAGGTCTATCGCGGCTGACTTTTACACTAAACGATGATGGAACGGTACGGCAGCTTTTTGAAAGCTCCGTGGACGATGGAAAAACCTGGTCAACTGCTTTTGACGGACTATATAAAAAGCAAAATAATTGATAACAAGGGGCATACTTCATACTTGGTTTGTAACAAGGTTTTAAGGCAGCATCGGCTACAAATAACCTATTAGTCTCATAATTTACAATACCCCAGTCCATTCCACCATGGTTGACGTTGATTTATTTCCGACACGAGTAAGTAAAAATACTTAGTTGCAAATACAATTTTGTGCCGATGTACAAGTATACTTCAATAGATAGCTTTGTAAGCTATTTGTACATCTTATTGATAGTTTACGCATGCAGTGGATTAAAATTTTTAAAACCGGAGTCAGCAAGGGTCAGGCAACGTACTTACAGGAAAAAGTCTTATTGACTAATCAGATTGCTTTTATTATAGGCCTGTTAGTAGCTGTACCTTTTATTGTAATAAGCCTTATATATTTCAAGCCTTTAGCTATTTATCCAACCTTAGGCGTGCTTGTTTGTGGTCTTGTAATAGTTTTAAACTATTTAAAGATCAATACGGTATCACGCATTATAATGTCAATCGCACCATTTCTTCTTGCATCCATCTACAATGGATACTTAACACAGCCAGGCGATCAGCCTTTGATGACCGTAGGCACTATTCAACTAAGTTTTATGCTTGTTCCTTTTCTGGTTATTGATCTTAGGGAGAAATTATTACTAGCTATGGTTCTTCTACCCTTGACAGGCTGGTTTGTATTTATGGGTCACTGGACTAATGATTATTTTCATATTGATTTAGACAACGATGTCATTAAAGAAGGATACCTGTTTTACACCTCCTTATCAATAAGTGTATTTACGGCGGCCGCGTGTATGTTGACCGTTCTTGTTCAAAAAATGAAATCAGATGAAAAAAATGACGAGCTGATGCAAGATATGGAAGAGAACACCAAACAGCTCAGTCAATCAGAAGATCAGCTTAAAACGCAAATTGAAGAAATTGAATTGACAAAAAAAGAAGATAAAAAGCGCAACTGGGCCACTGAAGGTCTGGCTAGTTTCGGGGAAATACTAAGATCAAATCAAGACGACACCGAAACACTATGTAATGAAATTATTTCCAAACTGGTTAAATACTTAAAGGCAAATCAAGGTAGCCTTTTTGTATTAAATGATGAAAACAAAGAAGATTCTCATATGCAGTTACTGGCATGCTACGCTTGGGACAGGAAAAAATTCGTCGAAAAAAGGATAGACAAGGGACAAGGGCTATTGGGCCAAAGTTGGATAGAGGCAGATACCATATATATGACCGAAGTTCCGCAAAACTATATAGCCATTACCTCCGGTTTAGGCAAAGCGATGCCTTCTGCACTATTAATAGTACCGCTTATGATTAATGAAGAAATATTTGGCATGGTAGAAATAGCTTCGTTCACCGAATTTGAGGATTATCAAATAGACTTTGTAGAAAAAGTGGGGGAAAGTATCGCTTCTACTTTATCCTCCACTAAAATTAACGAACGCACTAAGATACTTTTAGAGCAATCACAACAGCAGGCAGAAGAAATGAGAGCCCAAGAGGAGGAAATGAGGCAAAATATGGAAGAAATGCAAGCCACTCAAGAAGAGATGGGTAGAAACCAGTCTGAATTAGGTTCGGTAATGACCGCGGTAAATGCAGCAAATACCATGATTGAGTTTGATATTGACGGAAACATCCTTGGAGC
>JBCDHA010000646.1:0-2120 GCA_038750705.1 Bacteroidota bacterium | reverse complement strand
CTCTATGAGTATTCTTTGTCCCCGATGTCTTGCGTCGCCAGCTATAGTTTCATAAAGGCTTAGAATGGCTTCTTTTTTCCCTTCAAGTACTTGAAGATATTTACCTTCGAGATAAACGAGCATTCCGGTAATTCCTGTGCTTTGGTTATTTCGCTGACTAACCTGAGCTATTTCCTTCAAATCATCAGTGCTTGGTTTCCTGGTGGCATAGCTTACGTAAATAAGATAGTACATGACCAACTCCAGACTTGTCTAATCAACGAATTTACTAGAAGACTTTTACAATAACAATGATTAAAACCGTGATGCCTTTTTTATGACAGGAAAAATATTCTTGGCTACTATCCTATGCCCTTCTACATTAGGATGAATGCCATCGGCCAAATTAAGTTCCTGGTTTCCCGCAACTCCATCAAGTAAGAAAGGAATAAGAATGGCGTCATTAGCTCGTGCCAGATCAGGAAAAATTTCTTCAAACTCTTTAGTGTACTCACTGCCTAAATTTGGTGGTACCATCATGCCTGCAATAACAAGAGCAACATTCGGGTTTTGTCCTTTTACCTTGTCAATAATCTTTTGTAAGTTACTTTTTGTAGACTCCAACGGTAAGCCTCTGAGTCCGTCATTGGCTCCGAGTTCAAGTACAAATACGTCTACAGGCTTTCTTAATATCCAGTCTATCCTCGAAAGCCCTCCCGCAGAAGTTTCACCACTTAATCCTGCATTTAGTATTTCACAATTCAAACCCTCATCTTTAAAAGAAGACGCAATAAGCGCTGGAAAGGCTTGTTCTTTTGATAACCCGTAACCAGCGGTTATACTATCGCCAAAAAATATTATTGTTTTTTTATCTTCCTGAGCAGTGAAGCTCAAAGTAAGTAGTATTGCAGTGAGTAAACCCTTATACATTATAATACCATTTGCATGTCGAAATTAACAATTCATTAAGTGTCATCTCAAACTTTAGGCCATAAATTCGCCTTTTATACAATTTCACTAATCTTTATCTGCTGCTTATGCGTTAGGTAATTGTTTAAACTTAAATTATGTCAACAATATTGTCGGTTGAGCACCTCACTAAGTCGTTTAAAACCGGTAACCGATCTCTCACGGTGCTAGATAATGTTTCCTTCGAAGTAGAAGAGGGGAGCTCCATTTCAATTGTGGGTCCCTCCGGTAGTGGAAAAACTACACTTCTTGGTTTATGTGCCGGGTTAGATGTATCTACCAGTGGTTCGGTATCGGTGGTGGGTATAAAGCTCAATGCTTTGGATGAAGATGATCGCGCCTATGTGCGGAATCAGAATATTGGTTTTATTTTTCAAAATTTCCAATTGTTACCCACGCTAACTGCCCTGGAGAACGTAACTGTACCCTTAGAGTTAAGGGGTGAAACCGGATTTACTCAGAAAGGCAAGAGCCTGCTGGATAGAGTAGGTCTGGGCGATAGAATGGATCATTATCCTACTCAGCTTTCGGGAGGTGAACAACAACGTGTAGCCATGGCCAGGGCTTTTATATCATCACCTAAAATTCTTTTTGCCGATGAGCCTACGGGTAATCTTGACGAGGAAACAGCGGCAATAGTGACTGAATTGCTGTTTAATATTAATAAAGAGGAGAATACGACTTTAGTCTTAGTGACGCACAACTTGGACTTGGCCGAGCATACAGAAAGAATTTTGCAGTTGAAAGGAGGAAAACTAATCCAGGACCGTAAATCACGAGTAGCTTCTTAATGGATTACACAATAAAGATCAAAAAGGAAAAGAAGAATCTGCTTAGAGATAAATGGGTTTGGAAAATGGCGTGGCGTGACGCCAGGAATAATTTCGGTCGTTTATTTCTGTTTATATCTTCTGTGATCATCGGTATTGCCGCTTTAGTGTCTATTAATTCATTTAATATTAATCTGCAAAGTAGCATAGATGAACAGGCCAAGGACTTACTAGGGGCAGATTTAGTTGTTAATGCCAGTAAACCTTTTGAAGAGGACTTAACGGCCAAGTTTGATTCGGTAAATCATGAAAAGGCTACAGAATTAAATATGGCCTCCATGGTTATGTTCATGACAAGCACTCCCGGCACCCGGTTGGTTCGAATAGTTGCCTTAGAAGGCG
>JBCDHA010000645.1:0-2126 GCA_038750705.1 Bacteroidota bacterium | reverse complement strand
TGAATTGAATACTACTGATTTACGGTCTGAACTATCAAAAATGAAGGTTCCAACGTTGCAATTATCAGCCTGGGCTGCTTATAAACAGTTTGGTACCACAAGAAAATCTGTGGAGGAGGCATACAAAGGCCAAACTCAACTGCATCCTAATATTAAGATCGAAATTCATGATGAATCATGGCACTTCATTATGTTTGATGAGCCAGAGTGGTTTTACACACATGTGGAAACGTTTCTGTCTGAGAGCTAAGTTTTATTGGCTGACCTGAATATGAGTTTAAAAACCGGATATTGGATTTGTCAGATTGCCGGATGGAGCCTATACGGCTTCTTTGGCCTTGCTATGGTGGCTATATTTTCCGGTCAGGTCCGTCCGTACTTTGTATTAAACCAATTCATGATCGTGGGTATACAGCTGGTATTGTCACATGGATTGAGATTGTGGATCAAACGTTACAGAATTTTTGAAAAGCCAACGGTTCGATGGGTACTACTTCTGCTTTTGGGTATTTTGGTGACTTCGGTAATCACTCAATTGATTACAACACCCATCATTTTATTAATTACGCCCGATGATCTCACAACAGGCTATCAATTCATTCACTCCGTTGGATACCTCGGGCAGGCCATATTTGTATACACTATATGGTCGGCAGTGTATGCTACAATTTATTTTGTGCGTAACTATAAGCAGGCAGAAATTGACAAGTGGAAATTGGAGGCCGAAGTTCAACAGGCCGAATTAATGGCGCTAAAAGCCCAAATTAATCCACATTTTATTTTCAATGCCCTCAACTCTATTCGGTCCTTAATTGCTGAAGACGCCGATAATGCCAGGTTTGCACTCACAAAACTTTCTAATTTACTGAGGTATGCCATTCAGTTTCAAGCCCGGGAATTGGTGAAGGTCAAAGAAGAAGTAGAAATAGTAAAAGGTTATCTCACCCTGGAAAAAATACAACTGGAAAACCGGTTACAGGTAGAATGGTCAGTGTCTGGTAAGGTACTTGACTATAAAATCCCGGCGATGAGTATTCAAATGTTAGCCGAAAATGCCATTAAGCACGGTATAGCAAAATTGGCCAAAGGTGGTTTAATAAGGATTTCTGCCACCGAAAATGAGCCGGGAGAATTGCAAATATCGGTTGAAAACAGTGGCCGATTTGTTGCTAATAAAAGTGTCAATGGCACGGGTATTGGGCTTAGTAATGTAGAAAACCGACTAAAAGCTTTATTGAACTCTAAAGCCAAAGTAGAAATAAACCAAAAAGAACACGATGTGGTGGAAGCCACCTTAATCATTCCTTATGAAAGCGTTGATAGTTGATGATATACGGCTGGCCAGGCAGGAGCTAATCAGACTTCTTAAAAATTTCACTGAGGTTGAGATTGTTGGAGAAGCCTCTAATGCAGAGGAAGCTCGTGCTTTAATTAAAGAGCATGACCCCGATTTGTTATTTTTAGATATTCAAATGCCGGAAGAGGATGGATTCTCTTTGCTGGAGAGCATTGACGATGTTCCTGATGTGATTTTTACTACGGCCTTTCATGAGTACGCTTTAAGGGCTTTTGAGAATAATGCTTTAGACTATTTGGTGAAGCCCATTGACCCGGATCGTTTGGCTGCGGCATTAGAAAAGTATACAACACATAAGGTTGCGCTATCGAAGAAAGCTTTACTGGATGAAAACAGTAAGGTATTTGTTAAAGATGGTGAACGATGCTGGTTTGTGAAGTTAGCGGATGTCAGGTTTTTTGAAACTTTTGGAAATTATGCCAAGATCCATTTTAACAATGAGGTGGCGATGGTCGGAAAATCATTAAACTACCTTGAATCGAGGTTAGATCCCACCAAATTCTTTAGGGCCAGTCGGCAATATATTGTACATCTGGAATATGTGGAAGAGGTTATTCCGTGGTTTAGTGAAAGTTTAAGGGTAAGGATAACCAGCGGTGAAGAGATAGATATTTCAAGACGCAGGTCTGTAAAGTTCAAAGAGCTACTTAGTTTCTGAAAGGATAAGATAATATTCTGGTCATAGTTCTATCGTTCTGATATAAAAGTCTAGTATTATCATTTATTTTAGTAGGATGGCGGCTATGTTTATCTTCCGTTTTGAATCAAC
>JBCDHA010000644.1:0-2149 GCA_038750705.1 Bacteroidota bacterium | reverse complement strand
TTTCAAGATCCGTAGTACGGTAGGCAATATAGTTCTGCGGCTGTTCAAATTTTATTGGACATTTGAAGGCTTTATGGTAGTCGGCAAGGTCTTTCGCAGCCTTATGCTTAAATGACAACTCAACAGGCAGAATTTCAGCTTCTGTCATGGCCTGAAGTACTACCACCGTGGCGGAAAAAGTAGCTTCATTGGACAATTCTACACCTCTCCGGTGCGCATCTCTGAAAAGTAGGATCCTGGATCGATCACCTTCAGGCTCCACTTTGAATACATAGGTGTCAGATAGCAACTTAAAGTAGCGCTCACTTCGTTCAAAGATCTCTTTGGCTTTAGAGCAGGTTCTCCAGCTTAACCCGAGCACACCATAGTCGTCAATTTTCATTTGCTGACCTATTCGAACAGAAAAACCCGGTCCGAGTTTTTCGTCCAGTAATTCGTGAAGACCAAAGAAATGATCTGCCGGCACTGCTTGCAGGCTATCAATGCTATCGATTGGTGTAGGTAGGTCTTTGAATAACCGCCGATCAAGACCTTCATGTATGGCATGATCGATCATTTTACGATATAAGCTGATGGAGATGTAATTCATTAAAAGCGACTTGAGCTTTTTCGTTATCACATTATAGCTGGTAAAGCTATTAGTCCTTTACCGTCCAAGCAAACACTTATCCGTTTTAGTATTTCAGCTGTTCATGCTCATTTTACTTTGGACCCTGAACATAGCTAGTGACTCCTGTTTCCGCCATCCATTACAGCGTCCGCTTTTAATCGTTCCCGTTTAGGTAACAGGTCAGCCATATGCTTACTTTTATTCAACTGCTTTTAGTATATACTTTGGAATCATTTCATTTGGAGGAGTACTTTTTCCATATAGCGCATAGGAATTGTAATTACCGCCTGTAAACACTGTGATCATATCGAGTTCTGGCCAGATATTGATTTTTTGTCCTCCATTGCCAGTGGCTAAATAAGAATTGTACTCTTTCCCATTAACAACAAAGTACTTATGTTCCCATAAATAACCATAATCACCCTTATCCATATCAAACGTTTTGCTAACCCAATTTGCAGAAATGATTTGCTCGTTATTCCACTTGCCGTTTTCCTTGTACATCTTAGCAAGCTTTACCAAAGCTCTGGAGGTCAGGTACATTTGACTGAAAGTTGATTGACTAGCCGGGTTGGGTTCAAAAGTCCAATCGTAATTTTCAATCCCCAAAGGCTGAAAGAGGTACTCTCTGGCGAAATCCTCAATGTTCTTGTCAGTAGCTATTTCTATCAAGCTGCCCAAGGTCAAAGCACAACCGGTACAGTAGGAGGAGAGTTTTCCGGGTTCCGTGGACATGGGCAGATCGAGTGTGTGTTTTACCCAATCCTCACTTTCCATCATGGATTGCTCGTTTCCTTTGCTCTTGGGATTGTCGTTTTCACAATCCATTCCATGTCGGTACATCAGAAAGTTCTCTACTGTAATTTGTTTCTTAAGGTCATCTGTATTTGCTATTTCCGGATATCTTGAATTAAAGTAAGGAAGTAGCCTTTCTTTTTCACTCTTTATAAATCCTTTATCTATTGCTATACCTAAAACTCCACCTATAAAGGGTTTTGAAGCAGATCTTAATTGATGTGGTTTATTGTAATCATACCCATAAAAATATTCTTCAAGAACCAGTTTGTTATTCTTTAATATCAGGATACTGTGAACCTCAGGATATTCTCCGCTGATGATGTTCTTTACCATCTGGAGAATTGGTTCCGGGTTATTGAATACACCTTCCAGAGTTCCTACTTCTAAGCCATCGCCAAGTTGTTTTGGTTGTTGATAGCTGTATTTATCCGGATTATTGAGTAGCTCCTTTCTTGGATTCATTTCCATTCTCTCAATATCTGTCGTGATTATATTGAAAGTTTGATCGTTTACCTTGTAGCTGATAACAGACCCTGAATCATTTCTCTCAAATATTACCGGAACATTTTGAATGTTGGCGAAGGTATCCTTGCCGATATATTTTAAGGGATATTTTGCCTCACCAACAATTGCATAAAGTGTAGTATCTAATTCAGAAGCGATAATATCTAACGTGTTTTCACCTACATATTCATAATTCCCCTCGTATTCCAAAAGAATATCCAATTTTGATTTTTCTTT
>JBCDHA010000643.1:0-2171 GCA_038750705.1 Bacteroidota bacterium | reverse complement strand
TTAGAAATTGCTAAAGATGAGCTTGAGCTATTTGGCGTAAAAGAACATCACGGAGCCGCTAAATTAAAATCGATACTTGATGGAGAATCGGATAAACTATTTGACAAAGGCATTACTAAGGGGAAGAAAAAAGAAATTCTAAAAAAACTGAGTAAAGACCAGTTAGTAGAAGTAATTTTAGATTTAATAATGGATTAACGTGGATAGAACATTCCTTTTATCCAGTTGTTAGTTTCGCGAATGAGAAGGAGATATGCTGGTTGATATTGTACTCGCCGTTGCGGCTTTTTATTTTTCGATCCCACTTATTGCAGGTTACTTTGCGTACAGCTACGGCAGGTCCTTCTGGCTATGGTTTACAGTAAGTACCTTTCTCCCAATTATTACTCATTTTATTCTATTTGCCCTTGTGTATATGGATGAGCGTGTAACGGCAAAGAATAAACTCAACCGGCGTGAGCGGGCCGAATCAGACCGGCTTGTCAAGGAACTGATCGAGTCTGTGCCGGAAGTGAAGAGTTTACCTAAGAAAAAGGTAAATGTCTAGTGGGTTTCCAGCCATTTATAGGCGTTCTCTTTATTTAGAAATACCTCCAGCTTTGCTCCGTAATCGTTGAATTTTTTTTCGGTTGATTGTTTGAATTTCTCCATGGGATAATCCGCGTAGAAATCTTCACCCAGGATAACGGCATGAACCTTAAGACCGGCCTCTTTAAAAAGCAAATGATCCCATTCTGTTACCAACCAATCTTCATCTTCTTCCGATAGTTCACCAAGTAGTTGTGTATCCGCCAACCACTTTAGGCTACTGAACTTCTTTTTAAAGGTGTTGTAATGACCGAGTACTTTAAGCAGATTTTTTTTGAACTCACCTTCAGGTGGTTCACAATGCCAGGTATGGATTAAAACCGGCACAGCCTCGTCCAGCTCACAAGACACAAATTGATTTTCGAATATTTTTGACATGCTTTATTCTTGGGTTCTACCAAGTTAGCTTAATTCTGTGATCGTCGCCAATATAAATAATGGACACAAGGGATTCCGCATTTAAATAAAACAACCCAAAGATGAGTTAATGTTCATGAAAGGAATATCCAGGCTCCGGTTTTTGAGGTTTACTACATTTCGGAACGTGTCAAAACGTACGTTGTTAAGATTTCAATAGGTTACCTATTTATACTTTACCGCACACCAGCGATCATCGTTTTTACTTCTTTTTCAATAACTGGGTGTTCGGCTAAATTTTTTACACAGAAGAAAAGCGCCTTTAAAGCGTCCTGGAAAACGTTTTTCTTCCAGCTGAAAATCACCCCCCACCCGCCATTGGCGAGAGTAACCAAGCACTGCCCTTGAGGGAATTTAAAGGCTGTTTTAGCGAATGATTTCAAATCAAAAAACTTTTCTCAGACGTCGGTAGCTTTAATTTTCAATAGTAAAAAAATCGTATCCGGTTCTGATATTGACTTTTATAAGGGCCCCTGATCATTATTTAAATCTTAATGACCTGTAAATCAACCTGCCACCTTCATGATGCTGATAGCTTTGACTTACAGTAGTTCAAGCGCTTAAAATTAATCTTACATCAAACTAATGAAACTATCAAAGCATTCCTCGAATCCTATTTTCACTCCAAACAAAAAAAATGAATGGGAACGGCTTATAGTATGTAATCCAGGTGTGTACCTGGATAATAATAAATTTTACATGCTCTATCGTGCGGCTGGAGATGATAAAGAACATGTGATAAGGTTTGGTTTAGCCACCAGTGAAGATGGTGTTAACTTCAAAAGGCAAAGCGATTATCCTGTGTTGGGGCCTAGTCGTGAAGGTCCGGATATGGGCTGTGTCGAAGATGCCCGGATAGTAAAATTTGACGATTACTACTACGTTACTTACGCCTTTAGGCCATTTCCACCTGGCCAATATTGGAATTTTAAGCATGATGAAGTCCTGGTGCAGGATCACGGGGAAAATGCTCCAAAATTTATCAAGAACAATATGGCTAACTCTGCTTTGGCAATAACTAAGGACTTTAAGAACTGGTTAAAATTAGGGCGAATTACAGATTCTGATCTCGATGATAGAGATGTGATTCTCTTTCCGGAAAAAATAAATGGCAAGTATGCTATGCTGCACCGTCCGAAAGAGTGGGTCGGTGAACAGTGGGGAGG
>JBCDHA010000642.1:0-2172 GCA_038750705.1 Bacteroidota bacterium | reverse complement strand
ATTGGGATTAATTGTGGGTGTACTAGGCACTTTAGTGATTATTCCTATCGTGAAGGCGATAACTCAAGCGCCGTTTCAAGCTGCCTTTACACTTAATACTTTAATGATCATTTCAATTGTAGCCTTAGTTGTGGGTATAGTGTTCGGAACATATCCGGCCCTGCGCGCTTCAAGACTTGATCCCGTAGAGGCGATTAGGAGGGAATGAAAAATGGTTTAGAGTCATATCCTCGTTTACAAAGTCATGCCGTAGCGCTAGCGCAGGCATCTTTGCCACAAAGAAAGGCATACCTTTCTTGCACTAGGGCAAGGATCCCTCCGGGATGACTTAGAGTTCTTGAGATTTTTCAGCAAATTTTTTAAACGCCTCTAGATAGATTTTCGATTGCTTTTTGAAGGCCCCAGGCATAAACGTGCCCATGAGCTTCATCATGAAATTACTGAATACAAACTCATTATCAGATACCCAATGTGTTCTGTTTTCATCGATGGCATGAAAAAGATTTTTCTGGATACTAACAACACCGTTAGTTTCATAGGTCGCCGACATGCCTTTGGGTAGGTCATAGGCAGTAATAGTTTCTATCATTTCAATTTCCCGTTTACCCATTTTGTAGCGCAGCTTCATCTGTGCACCTTCTTTTCTGGGTTCGTCGCTCAATACTTCATAGCTGACCAGGTCCGGCTGCCAGTGCTTCATATTTTCGGGATCATCAAGCAAGGCAATAACCTTTTCCAGAGGTTGATTTACCTCTATTTCCAGGGAGTACTTCATGTTGCTATTCTGAGTTGTTGTTAGCGACAAGATAATATTCATCTTGTTCATTCGCAAACGGCAAGCTAGGATTATTAAATGATTATGATTGCATTAAATTCTTTCGCACCATGTTTAGGCGCGAAAAATCAAAGTACCTTTGATGCTTTTGTGCGAATAAAGATAATATGAAGAGGCTTTTTCTCATTTTAGTGGGGTTTAGTGCTAGCGCTCAACCGGAACCCTTAACGGTTGAAGTGTCTAAGGAAGTTAGTGATCAGGAAATAAGAGTTGATCAAGTAAACAGCTCAGATCAACTCAAGAAGCCCTACCTCATTTTAATTTCACTTGATGGCTTTCGGTATGATTATGCCGAGCGATATGGGGCAAAGAATCTTTTGGCCTTTGATGCTAAAGCAGAAAGTATGGTATCTTCTTTTCCAACAAAGACTTTTCCGAATCACTATACTATTGTTACCGGCCTTTACCCGGGTCATCATGGGTTGGTTTCCAACGGTTTTTATGACCGCAATCTGGAAAGGGTTTATTCAACCCAAAACAGGGCTGTTGTGGAGGATGGAAGGTTCTACGGTGGAATGCCCATCTGGGCATTGGCGGCAAAGCAGGAGATGGTATCGGCCAGTATGTTTTGGATTGGCAGTGAGGCGCGCATTCAGGGTGAGACGCCCACCTATCATTTCAAGTATAATGGTGACATCGCCCACCAGGATCGGGTCAATAAGGTCGTTCAATGGTTGCTGCTTCCGCCTGAAAGTCGGCCGCATTTTATCTCGCTGTATTTTTCAATCATTGATGATGTAGGACATAATTTTGGTCCTAATTCACCTGAGATGGCCAAAGCCGTAAAAGACATTGATGCGGTTATAGGTGATCTGGTGGCTAAGGTGGAAAGATTGGACTTAGCTGTTAATATTATTGTGGTATCGGATCATGGCATGCTTGAAGTAGATGTGGAAAATCCCATTTACAATGAAGATCTCTTCCCGGATGATATGAATATTACCACTAGTTTTCCCCTGATGGTATATTCCGATGATTCTCTAAGAATCGACTCATTGTACAAAGCGCTTAAAATAGACACCTCGAAATATAGTGTTTACCGAAAAGACCATTTTCCGGATCGATATCATTATGATCAGAACAGTGAAAGGATTGGAGATCTTATTTTGCAACCCAGGCCGCCTTATAATTTTGGCCGCAGGGTAGTCCCGTTTGGCCGCAGGGCACTCTGGGCAAAACCAGGTTCTAGTACACATGGGTACGACCCTGCTGAATGCCCCGAGATGGGAGCTATATTTTATGCTATGGGACCCGCATTTAAATCCCTAGAGATAAAGGCATTTGAAAATATTCATGTTTATCCGTTAATGGCAGAAATACTTGGGCTTGAGTATGAT
>JBCDHA010000641.1:0-2193 GCA_038750705.1 Bacteroidota bacterium | reverse complement strand
TGCTATGGGGCTGAGCCAAACACACGGAGCCATTCGAGTGGGTGCTCCGGCGAACCTTTTTATTACTAAACCTATGCCAGCTTTGGCTTATTTGCCGTACTCTTTTGGTTCAAATCTGGTAGATAAGGTGATTTTGAGTGATCAGGACGTTAGGTCTACCTAGCGTTTAAAATTGCTTACTTGAAATAATAGTCAAGACAAATCCTGTAATGATTGGGCCTATTTCACCTAAAATTCCGAGGCACATTCCGTTGTCAATATTCAGATAAACCAAATAGCACCAATAGTAATAAGTAACGCACCCAATGACCTGTAAAATGCTTGAGTTGTCTATGAATTCAACTTGCCGGTAAGACTTTTGTGATACTAGACTCTTTAGTCATTTATCTAAAAATGTACATCACCATCATAAGGTAATGCAGTATGCTCCCGGCCATCACAAACAAGTGCCAAATAAAATGTGCCAGCCGCATTCTATAGTCTATTACGTAAAAAACGATACCCACAGTGTATGCGAAGCCGCCTGAAGCCAAGAGCCAAAAGGCCGGTGCCGGCAGTAGTGATTTTACCAACCCGATTTTGAAAACAATGATCCAACCCATAAAGGCGTACATTACCGTGGAAATGAAAGTAAACCTACCGGTATAGAATATTTTGAATACAATACCTACGAGCGCCATGCCCCATTGGATACTGAAGAACAGCCACCCGATAAACCCACCAATAGTAAGCAGTAAGACGGGGGTATAGGTACCGGCAATAAGTAGATAAATTGCGCAGTGATCGAGGATATTGAAAATATATTTGGCTTTTTTATGCGTTAGTCCATGATAAATAGCTGAGAAGGTATATAGCAACAAAAGGCTTAATCCATAAAACATAGCGCTGAAAAGACTCCAGTCTTTATGGCTTTGAACACCAAGCACAATAAGCACGATAAGCCCACCTACAGCGGTTAGGCCGGTAATGCCATGCGAGATAAGGTTAAACCATTCCTCTAAACGGGTCTGTTCTTGTATCTTTTTGATAATTAGGGAATTATCATGTTTTGCTAAATAACCGAAGCCGGGTAGCTTTTAAACAGAGTTGTGTGCTTGTCAAAAGTCATCGCCACACTTCTCGAAAATTTCAGATTGTCTTCTTTTAGGGCTATTGATAATAATATAGAAACGCTCCATTACCCTTAAGGCCTGATCTTTATTTGCCTGGTCTAATCCTGCAAAATCCTCATACAGCCTTTGAATATTGTTTTTTTGCTGTTTGAATTTCTTAAAAGAGGCCATAAACTCGCCCGTCGGACGGCAGAATCCTCTAAACTTTTTCTCCTGATCCTGATATGTATATTCAGCATCAACCAGACGGGAAAGATCAAAATCATAGGGCACAACAATGTGCTCCTCCGTTCCATAAACTTTAAAAGGTTTGACATTGTGGTCCGGGAACGCCCAATCATTATTGCCAATCATGAACTGGAAAAGCTCCAACGTTGGGGGATTATGATAATTCGGGGTTTCTACGTAATAAGGGTCAACTTCTATTTCTTTAGCCCCCAGCCGCTTTCCCAGCTTTTTGACATCCTCAATAAAAAAAGAAAAGGTGCTTATGGCTGTACTGTTTTGGGTGTCAACGTATTTAATTTTGACCGGACGTACCTTGAAACTACTGTCCGTAAGTAAATTGTATACCTTATATGCCAAATACTCCTGCATTACATACTGGTTATAACCCTTATTAATAGAACAAGGATTTACAATTTTCATACGCTTATGGCCTTGAAAAATAGTGCCTGCAACATTTCTATCTTTAAACTTTATCCAAAAGGGTGGAAATTCGCAGTTGTCTTCTGACCTTCTGAAATTGCCACGAACTTTAAGTTCAATCGGAAATGTGGACTGATTTTCATCTGTTTCCGTAACTATTACACTTGCATTGTGGTAGATCCGGTCTTCATCCCCCCGGTCATTTAAGAGCGTGGTCAGATCTGATTTGATGGTTATCTCAAGGACTTCGTCTGAAGAGAAGAACTTGTCGGCTTCTTGCTTCAGCACAAACGAATCGATCAGCCCGTCAGTTACCGAATGAAATTCAAAACTTAAACTATCAGCGTTGGCTGTGGCTAGTATTGCTCCATGTCCTGAGTTGTAGGTTGATTTGATGTTATAGGCCGCATGGTGTTCTTCCTGGAAATCGTAG
>JBCDHA010000640.1:0-2198 GCA_038750705.1 Bacteroidota bacterium | reverse complement strand
CGTCAGCATGACTAAATAAGCGGTTGTTATTAATATCATAAAACCCCTTTTGTGCTGGGTAACTGGTTGTTAAATGGATCTTTTCTTACTGACATCTTAATGGCTTTGGCAAAGGATTTGAAAATGGCTTCAATTTTATGATGCTCATTGGTACCTTCAGCTTTAATGTTCAAATTGCACTTGCTGGCGTCAGAAAAAGATTTGAAAAAGTGAAAGAACATTTCAGTGGGCATCTTACCCACCATTTCACGTTGAAATTTTGCCTCCCATACTATCCAGTTGCGTCCGCCAAAATCGAGAGCTACCTGTGCCAGGCAATCATCCATAGGCAGGCAAAAACCGTAGCGTTCAATACCACGTTTGTCGCCTAACGCTTCCAGGAAGGCCTCGCCAAGGGCTATTCCGGTGTCCTCAATGGTATGGTGTTCATCTACTTCAAGATCACCTCTTACCTTTACATTAAGATCGATCAGGCCATGCTTCGAGATTTGCTCTAACATGTGGTCGAAAAATGAAATACCGGTTGAAACATCCGACTCTCCGCTACCATCGAGATTAATTCGGATATCAATATCCGTTTCTTTGGTTGTTCTCTTCACAGATCCTGTGCGCTTAGTTTTAAGCGTATGATAAACATTTTCCCAATTATCCGTTGTAATTTGTACTATTTGAGCAATTTCTTCGGATAGCGATGGTGCTTTATCAGGATTTATTAGCCAAATACCCCTGGCGCCGAGGTTCTTAGCTAATTGCATATCAGTTGTTCGGTCGCCTACGACATAGGAACCGCCAAGATCATATTCATTGCTGAAGTACTCTTCTAAAAGGGCCGTACCCGGTTTCCTTGTAGGTTTATTTTCGTGCCCAAACGACCTGTCAATTTTAATGGCATCAAACTCAATACCCTCACCTTTGAGTGCGTCTAACATCTTGTTATGTGCCGGCCAAAAGGTATCTTCCGGAAATGAGTCCGTGCCTAATCCGTCCTGGTTGGTTACCATTACTAATTCAAAGTCTGTCTCACGGGCTATTTTGCCCAGCCAGGTGAAAACCCCCGGGTAGAAAACCAGCTTTTCGAGGCTGTCTATCTGTTCATCTTCGGGTTCAAGTATCAGAACATTGTCTCTATCTATAAATAAAACCTTTTTCATACTTTGAAAGAATTAAGGGCTTTCAGCAGTTTGTTATTTTCATCTTCGGCGCCCACGGTGATGCGCAGGCAATCCTGGCAGTGCAATGCCTTGGACCGATCTCTCACGATGATCTCTTTGCCCATCAGATAATTGAAAATGACCTTGGAATTCTCAAACCGAACCAGCAAGAAGTTAGCGGTGGAAGGGAGTACCTCCTTGACCATTGACAAGCTTCTGAGCCGTTGCTCCAACAGAATACGTGCACGTTTCAGCTCATCCGCCATTTGGTGAACCTTCGGAGCCTCTTCAAGTCTAATCAGCGCTTCTTTCTGCGCAAGTATATTAAGGTTATAAGGCGCCTTTACTTTATTAAAGTAGCGTATGATTTGCGGGCTGGCGAAGGCCATTCCTAATCTTAGGGCTGCCATGCCCCAGGCTTTGGAAAATGTTTGTAGCACTATCAGGTTTGAAAATTCTTCTAAGCTTTGCGTAAAGCTTTCCGCTCCGGTGAAGTCTATATATGCTTCGTCAATTACTACTATGCCCGGGAATTCTGAAATGATTTTCCTGATTTCATCAGAATCCAGGTCATTTCCACTCGGGTTATTAGGCGTACAGATAAAAATAACTTTTGTTGCGGAGTTAACCGTACCAAGAACCGAATCGGCCGATAGCTCAAAATCAGATGAAAGGGGTACTTTTCTGACAGCAACATTCTGGATGGCTGCTGAGACCTGGTACATTCCGTAAGTTGGGTCCAGTGTTATGATTTCGTTCTTACCGGGTTCACAAAAGATCCTCAGGATCAGATCAATCGCTTCATCGCTACCATTGCCGAGGAACAGTTGATTAGTTTGAACATTTTTTAACGCTGCAATTTTCGCTTTTAATTTCCGCTGATAGGGATCCGGATAGCGGTTTAACCCTGTTTCAAATGGGTTTTCGTTGGCATCCAGAAATATTTCACCATTACCCTCATATTCGTCTCTGGCAGAAGAATACGGCTTTATCGCCAGAATATTGCCACGAACCAGCTTATCCAAGTCCATTACCTTCCTATTTTAT
>JBCDHA010000639.1:0-2200 GCA_038750705.1 Bacteroidota bacterium | reverse complement strand
GGTAATCTGGCCAGCTATGCGAAACAGGCTAAAGTCATTCACCTGGAAATTGATCTTGCCGAGATCAATAAGAATGTTCACGCGGATGTACCCATATTAGGCGACGCTAAAAAGTCCTTGCAGTTGTTATCTGAACACTGTCACGCGAATGCCCATACCGCTTGGTTGGAACGGTTCGAAGAATATGACCGGCAGGAGTATGAAAAAGTGATTAAAAGTGAGTTGCATCCTGAAAAAGAAGGTCTCACCATGGGGGAGGTGATCAGAAGAGTGAATGACCTTACGGATGGAGATGCCGTGATAGTCACCGATGTGGGACAACACCAAATGGTGGCTTGCCGTTATGCTAAATTTAAAAAGTCGAAAAGTAACATTACCTCCGGAGGTCTGGGGACTATGGGTTTTTGCCTTCCGGCAGCATTAGGAGCTAAACTGGCCGCACCGGAGCGCGAGGTAGTTGGAATTATTGGCGATGGAGGCTTTCAGATGACTTTGCAGGAATTGGGTACGATTTTTCAAACCCAGGCCGCGGTGAAGATCATAATTCTCAATAACCAGTTCTTGGGGATGGTGAGACAATGGCAGCAGTTGTTCTTTGATAAGCGCTATTCCTCTACAGAGTTGATCAATCCTGATTTTGTGGCGGTTACGAAAGGTTTTGGCGTAGAAGCTTCCCGTGTGGATGCACGCCAAGATCTGGACAATGCACTTCAGACCATGTTTGATCACAAGGGCCCTTACTTGCTCGAAGTCAAGGTGGAAAAAGAAGATAATGTATTTCCCATGGTACCCAGCGGGGCGGGAGTCGATGAAATAAGACTAGAGTGATTTTAGAAAGGCCAGGATATGTATATAACGAAAGATAAAAAATTGAGCTCAAAAAATACTTTCCCAAAGTCATTCCTCCTCCCTATGGTCTATCGGGAGGAGGAATCTTTGTCGCAAAGAAAGGCGGTCATTAGCCTTCTTAATGGCAAAGATGTCTTCACTCTGTTACGAAATGACTTATTAATTGAGGACATCCGATAACTGACGGATAACGACAATTTCATATACATTATGAAGGAGGTTTAAGGTCGTTGGAATAAACAAAATGAAAAAGACGTTTACCATAGTAATATTCACGGAAAACAAGATCGGTCTGCTGAACCGGGTTACTTCGCTCTTTGCTCAGCGCCATATTAATATTGAGAGCCTGACGGCTTCAGAATCTGAATATGATGGCATCCATAGGTTTACGGTAGTGATTAAAGAGACACGCGAGCGTACAGTGAAGGTGGTGATGCAAATAGAAAAGCAGGTAGAGGTGCTGAAGGCTTTTTACTTTACGGATGAAGAAACCGTAAGTAGTGAAATAGCGCTTTACAAGATCAAGCTCGATGAGGTGGATAATAACGATGAGTTATTCAAAGTGATCAAAGAGCATGAGGCTCATGTGAAAGAGCAGGTCGATCAGTTTCTGATCATTGAAAAGTCGGGCCATAAGAGTGAAACCCACAACCTTTTTGAGGCGCTCCAACCTTTTGGTATTCAAGGTTTCGTTCGCTCGGGCAGGGTATCTCTCAGTAAAACGATCAGTACTTTTTCAAAGCATCTCCAGGACTTGGAGGCACATTCGAAGGAAATTATTTCTAAATAAATGAATGATTGGCCAAATAGCGAGATCCCGGAGGTATGCCCTGCACTTGAAGCAAAATGTGAGGAGTATGGTTTTGATATGCCGTCTGACGTCCATATAGGGAATCTTCTCAAGACACTCATTGCTTCAAAGCCCAATGCGCAGGTGTTGGAACTAGGTACAGGTATAGGCCTTTCTCTCGCCTGGATGAGGGATGGATTAGATGATAATTCACATCTGATCACTGTCGATAACGATCCAAAACTTTCTGAATTAGCCAAGGAATTCTTTGGATCTGATTCGCGTATCAGCATCATATGTCAAGATGGAGCGAAATGGATTGGCAACTATCAAGGGGAAAAGTTCGACTTAATTTTTGCTGACACGTGGCCTGGTAAATACAATTTGCTCGATGAGACCTTAGCGCTTTTAAAGATCGGGGGATTCTACGTTATCGATGACATGAGCTTTCGATCCGATTGGCCGGAAGGTCATGCGGAAAAAGCAGAGCGTCTGATTAACGTGCTCGAGAAACGTCAGGATCTTTCCATGGTCAAAATGGATTGGTCCACTGGAGTAATT
>JBCDHA010000638.1:0-2209 GCA_038750705.1 Bacteroidota bacterium | reverse complement strand
TTTGATGAGAAATACAGTGTTTTGCCGTCCTCTGCCAGGAAGGGGGCAAAGTCCTCATCAGAGGTATTGATTGTTTTACCAAGGTTTTTTGGAGTCGACCATTTGCCATTATCCTTCAAAAAACTAACATAAAGATCCCTTCTACCATAGTTTACTCTCCTTTGAACCGACATGAGCAGTACATCTTGATTTGGCCCTAAGAAGTAATTGGCGAATGGGCTGAAATTTTCGTCGTTTTCAATGATCAGTGTTTTGGGCTCTGTAATACCACTATCCAGGTCATACACGACTGAAACACCAGGTAGCATTCTTTTTTTTCTGTATCGGTTGCCCAGGAGCATGAGCTGTCCGCCTTTTACTGCTGAGACCGAGCTGATGAAGTTAGGCCCTTCATTGTTTAATTCATTGCCAATATTACGAGCTTTTTGCCATTCACCATTCTCGTCTTTATTGGATACCCAAATGTCTTCAAGGTCTTCAGAGCCGCCAATATTATTTGGATCCCGCACTCTGCTAAAATATAGCGTTTTGTTATCCGTGCTTAGTAATGGCCTGAGATCTTTGTATGGGCTGTTAATATTAGGTCCAAGCTTTCGCCCTAAGAGTCCTTTATAAATACCATCAGCTTCCGTAATATCAACTAATATGGGTTCTTTAGAATCGGAAATCGCTATCGCATCAATTCCACTATAGCCTGGCACCGCAGAGCCGTTTAATACAATTTTGGCGGCGACTACCTTATAGGTTGTTTTTTCGAAAAGAATATCCAAAAGCCTTGATTTAAGTGGGATAGGCCGTGGATTAAATTCATTGATTAAATATTCATTACCCATCTGATCATACAGGTATACTTTCCAGATGGCCGTGGCATTGAACGTTTCTAAAATAACAATTTGCTGAGCGTGAATGGGTTCTTTAAATCCTACTTTAATAAAATCAACTTTATTTGGGCTTTTAGGAGTCCACGCACGTGAGTTTCCATTCGTTCCGGGATAGATGTCTGGTGTACTTAGTACCTCCGTTGCTTTATAAGCGCTCCCTTCTATTTGTTTTAAATGAATAGGCGTTTTTCTTTCAGATGAAAACTCGATAACCTTGCTGGCCCAAAGCACTTTTTGTGCTTTTGCTGAAGTGCATAGTAATGCACATAGTAATAAAAAACCTGCCCCTCTTACCATGTAATAATTAATAACGAGATTTTGGCTCCCCTGCTTTTGATAGCCTTAGCGCAAGGAAGATTTCATAGGTACCAATACTTCTGTCGTTGTATCTTAAACTTGAGGTATTCCAATCGTAGCTAAAGGCCATTTTGAAGAGCTTTGTTTCAAATTCAGTCAAAAAAATGAAGGAGTCATTGACTCTATACCAGGCGCCAACCCGGGCGATGACATGTTTGAGCGTTGCATCCTGAAAGGATGTGATTTTGTAACTAAGGTATGACCCTAAGTTGTTTTGAAATTGATCGTCCTGCATGGCCGTAAGAATATTGGCAGAAATGGTGCTGCGATGACCCAAATTGAAAATTAAGCTGCCATGAAATTTGTATAACAAAGGCAGTCTGCTCTGGTCTTGGGTAATAATAGACTCATTAGGATGGTTTAAATGTGCTACCGATAGGCCGGCATTTATTGCGTTTATTATCGTTTTTTCCGTTTGTAGTGGTGTATGAAACCAATAGACCCCTGAGTTGATATCTAAGAAAGCTCTTCGTTCTAAATCCGTAAGTTCGGTGGGTGCAATAGAAGCATCGAAACCAATAAATGGATTGTATTGCTCCCCCCATCGTAATCCGTCGGGGTCTATCCGCTTCATGATCATGCCTATTTGTAGACCAAATGAAATTAAAGAAGTATACTTTTCGTTTAACGGTAAGTTGTAAGAAAAAGTACCGTTCACTCCCGTAGTTCTGAAGTTGCCATTTTCACCGGCCTCATCAGTATATGCTGACAGGCCAATGCCACCTAAATGTCCTAGCGGCTTTGCGTGCTTATCGCTGTAGTAGGGAAGTACCAGACTAAATTGATTTGTAACATATGGGAAATTAAGATTTCTCCATTGTGATCTATGCGCAAAACTAACCGTTATGTCTTGTTCTATTCCCGCCAGTGCCGGATTCAGATACAATGTGGAATTAAAGAATTGCGAAAAAACTGCATCTTGTGCTTCAGAAGACCTGACTGAACCAATAAAACACCAGGCCAAAAGGCTT
>JBCDHA010000637.1:0-2214 GCA_038750705.1 Bacteroidota bacterium | reverse complement strand
TTTGAATCGATCAAATTCTTGATATTAAGTAATGGGCCAACGGTCACGACCGTTAGGCTCTGGTTATCGCTCTCTGCCAATATTTTCCGGTAGAGTTTGGTACTTTCCGGTACGTTATCACGGGTGGCGTCATGTGGTAGGCTGTCGGCTAGTACTTTGGAATGGTTCCAGGGGGTTTCATGGAAACCAGGTTTACGCAGGCCTATCGGAATATCCGGATTACCATAGTAGGTATTGACCGCATCAATGGCGCTTACGGCATATTTCTCTACATTCCAGCACATTACTGCAAGTAAGTCGACTTCACCCTTGTTTTGAAAGTGGTTGAGCATGGCCAATGCCCCGAGGTCATCGGCATCACCGCCAAAATCTGTGTCAAATATCAATTTTACCGGTGCGCTAACGGGCTCCTTAGGTGGTGCAGTGGTACAACTAAAGAAAAAGGCCAACCCGATCAAAAATAGTGATCCATGTGTTAAGTGTTGAATGAAGGTCATAATCCAATCGGTTGATTAGTGAGAATTCCCATGAAAATTATCTTAAAAATATTTTAAATTCATTACTACTAGTGTCCGACTAAATTTTCTGAAGCAGAAAAAAGTGTCTTTAAAGCGTCCGAAAAAAGATTTTTCTTCAAAGCTGAAAACTACCCCCGCCCGCCAAATGGAAGGAGTAACTAAGAACTGCCCTTTAGGGAATTTAATGGTTGTTTTTAGCGTATGATTCCAAATCAAAAAATCTTTTCTCGAACGCCAGTAATTCATTGCCTAGGAATTCAAAATGTGACAAAACTGACGGCCAGCATTTCATTATTTGCAGTATTGTCCACTATTTTTACCAAACGGAAATTTAAAAAAAACTCAATTAGATGAAGAACTCACTGATTTTCATTTTTTCTGCGTTTACCATTTTCCATACTTCAGCTCAAACTCAATTTCCTGCAGACTGGGTAGGAGACTATGAAGGTGAGATGGTGATTGGAAACATTGATAAACCTAGTACAACAGCCCAGGTCGAGTATTCCCTTCATGAGGTCATTGAGGATTCGGTATGGTCCCATAAAATGACATTTAAGAGTGACGAATATGGCGATGTAGTTAAAGATTATGTGATTAGAGCGAGAAAGAAGGGTGATCGGGTGAATTTTATTCTAGATGAGTTAAATGGCATAAAGATGGAGATGAGTTTTATGAATAATTGCCTTTATGGGCTTTTTATGCTGAATGAAAGTTCCTATGCAACTACTTTCAGAAGGTTATCTGATGGATCATTGTTATGGGATTTACACGTTACCGCTCATGATACTAAAAAAGTTAATTCTGTAGCATCCGAGGAAGGAGAGGAGAAGCAAACCTTCGAAGTAAGGTCCTATAAGCCCTCATTGCATCAGACGGTTGCGTTCCAAAAGAAAAGGTAAAGCTTGACTATTGTCGATAGGCAACGCGCGGGATAAGATGTTTGATATCATTTACAGCTTATCTTTGTAACCATGAGAACACCTATGATCACTCCGGAAGGATTGGAAGGGTTAAAGGCTGAGTTAGATCACCTTTGGCGAGTAGAAAGGCCTGAAACCACGAGGAACGTAGAATGGGCCGCCAGCCTGGGTGATCGTTCTGAAAATGCGGATTACCACTACAATAAAAAAAGACTGCGGGAAATCGACCGGCGGCTACTTTACCTTCGCAAGTGCATCGATAACTTTAAAGTGGTGCATTACGATCCGTACCAGGAAGGAAAAGTGATGTTTGGTGCCTGGATTGAAATTGAAAATGATACCGGTCTCAAAAAACGCCTTAGGATAGTAGGTTATGAAGAAATTAATAGGGCCAAGGATTATATATCTATTGATTCACCAATGGCACAGGCGCTTCTAAAAAGAAAGGCCGGAGATGAAGTTATTGTGAAGACACCTGCCTCCGAGTTTAAGTGGCGAATCAATAAAATTGAATATCAGAAATAGGTGAATAATTCTTCAAATTTAATCGCATTTAGAGAATATCCATTTTTTGTAACCAACCAAAAATGGATAAAAAAAGAACGTCATTAGCACCATTGCGCAGGAAACATCATCTGCCAAAATATAAAAAGTAAAGATACCATGGATAATTATACAATAGACACATTTCAAGTAGTAGGCATTGGTGCCAGGATATCAAATGCAGGAGATAGTGCCGGAAAAGAAGTAGAAGCGCTTTGGGGTAAGTTTTGGGG
>JBCDHA010000636.1:0-2227 GCA_038750705.1 Bacteroidota bacterium | reverse complement strand
TATAGTACTTTCAGGGTTTGGTGGTTTAAAAATAACGAATACCGGTATCGTTCCGACAGAACAGCGGCTTCCCGGGAAATGGAAATCCCTTGAAATTAAAGGTTGGAAATAATTTACATGAAGAAATTTATATCATTTTTTGTCAGTTTAACATTACTTGTTGCTTGTCAGGAAGCTAAAGAAACCATTGAAATCGCACCCAATGAACTGCATGATAGCATGCAAAAGCTTACGGATGTCATTGTGCACGATATCTTCTCTCCACCGGTAGCCAGCAGGATCTATGCCTACCCGAGCATTGCGGTTTATGAAGTGCTGGCTCTAAAAGAACCTCGATATAAGTCATTCGCAGGTCAGCTAACTGATTTTACCTCAATTCCGGAACCGAAGGAAAAAATTGATTATGATGTTGCCGCCATTGATGCTTTTTTGAGGGTAGGACAAGCTCTAATCTTTTCAGAGGACAAGATAGACGAATACCGGGCTGCCTGGTATAATGAAGTATCAGAATCAGGACTGGATAAGGAAGTTTTTGATAATTCAGTGGCCTATGCCGGGCAGGTGTATGATCATATCATGGCCTGGGCAGATAAAGATAACTACAAACAGACACGTACATTTCAGAAATTCACCATAAGCGATGAAGATGCCCGGTGGCAACCTACTCCGCCCGGATATATGGAAGCTATTGAACCACATTGGAATAAGATAAGACCTTTTGTAATTGACTCAGCCAACCAGTTTGTACCTGTCAGACCTACTGACTTTGATGTTAGTGAAGGTAGCGCTTTTCATAGGGAGATCATGGAAGTATATGAAACGGTAAATAACCTGGATGAGGAGCAAAAGGAAATAGCCAGCTTTTGGGACTGTAACCCGTATGTAATGAATGTACATGGTCATGTGATGTTTGCGACCAAAAAGATCACTCCGGGAGGGCACTGGATGGGGATAGCGAAAATTGCGAGCCAGCAAGCCCAGGCTGATTTGATAAGGACGGCCTACACCTACGCACTAACGTCCATCGCGCTTGCAGATGGTTTCATCAGTTGCTGGGATGAGAAATATAGAAGCAGTCTGATACGTCCTGAAACGGTGATTAATAAATATATGGATGAAGAGTGGCTTCCCTTTTTACAAACACCACCCTTCCCGGAATATACCAGTGGACATAGTGTGATATCAGGTGCTGCGGGAGAAGCACTGACTTCTATCTACGGCAACAACTTTAACTTCATTGACAGTACCGAGGTGCGATACGGACTTACGGCAAGAGAGTTTGAATCTTTTAGAGCCGCCTCTGATGAAGCGGCCATAAGCCGACTATACGGAGGCATACACTACATGCCTGCCATCACCAATGGGGTAACTCAGGGCAGAGCACTGGGAAATTATATTATCGGAAAACTTGATATGATCAATGAGGAACAAGAGATTTCAAGCAACTAGGCTAACGTTTGCGCTTACTTTCGCTTTACTGCCCATACTATGGAGTTGTTCGCTCCAGGTTGAGGATAAGAATACGGATTTTGATTATTACTCCTCCCAACTTTTTAAAGATGTTCAGCTAGCCGCTATTTTTCCGGATTCCAAAACATTTGTGGATTGTACTCCCAAACAGCCTTTAATTGATATCAATGCAACCTACATAGATCAAAAGCGTAACGAGGGGTTTAACCTTAAGCAGTTTGTCGAGGCCAACTTTGAAATGCCCGTCAACCCGACAACAGGCTTTGTTTCCGATACTTCGAAAACCATGAGAGATCATATTGTAAGCCTTTGGCCGGTTCTTACCAGAACACCTGACCAAACTAATGAGTTGTCTTCCCTAATATCACTGCCTGGTGATTACATCGTTCCGGGTGGTCGCTTTCGTGAAATCTATTATTGGGATAGCTATTTTACTATGGAGGGCCTCATGGTTTCAGGGCAAGAGTCCATCGCAAAGAATATGGTAGATAACTTTTCGTATTTGATTGATACATTGAGTTTTATTCCCAATGGCAATAGAAATTACTACAACGGCAGATCCCAGCCACCGTTTTATGCTTTGATGGTTGACCGATTGGCTCAGGAGGATCGAGACCTTTTCATTTCTTACCTGCCTTATCTTGAGAGCGAATATGAGTTTTGGATGTCAGGAAGTGAAACCCTAACAACCAAAACCAATGCGGTAAAGCGCGTGGTAAGAATGGAAGACGGAAGCACTTTAAATCGCTATTGGGAT
>JBCDHA010000635.1:0-2233 GCA_038750705.1 Bacteroidota bacterium | reverse complement strand
TTGAAAGGCTTACCCCTTGTTTTTCCAACTGGCTTTGACTCAGATAAGATATGTACTCAGCTAATATTTGAATTTTGCCTTCATAAGGTAATTCACTATTACCAAAAGCTATTTCTAACTCTTTTAGAGCGCCTTCAAGATCGCCATCTTTTCTTTTTATTTCAGACATGACTAATCTGGCTTGAGCACTATTTGGAGATCCGACCAGAAAACTATCAAGTTCAGTTCTTGCTTCACTTACTTTGTCATTGGCGATAAGAATTTCAATTTGTTTTAGTACATAAGACTCTTCCTCCGGAAAAGCGCTAATTAGTTTTTTGCCTTCTATCAAGGCATTCTCAAGATCGTTATTCTGCAGGTGTATTTTTTGCTTTTGAAAAACTACCTCTTCCGTTAAGCCGTACGCAGCTTCTATTTTATCATAGCTCTTAAGAGCGTCATCATACCTACCTTGATACAAATACAGAGCCGCCAGTTCAAACAAATATTGTTCAGACTTTTTGATACGACCAATCATTTCTTCATAGGTCGCAGAGGCATTTTCATAGTCTCCAAGCTGGGTATATATGTCAGCTTTAAGTATGTGGAAGTATTTATTATTGGGATCTAAGTTGATCGATTTTTTCGCACTTTCCAGGGCTTTTTGAAGTTCGCTACCCCGCGAAAGTATTTGGGCTATTTTATAATGTACGGTTGCATTCTGGTCGTTAATTTCAAGTGATTTTTGAAAAAGAACCAGGGCCTTTGCGAAATCTTCGAGTATATAATACTTTTCACCCTCGGCAAAGAAAGATTCTGCTTCTCTCAGCCTCTTTTCGGTAAGTTTTTCCTTTTTCGATTTATTTTTTTGAGCGTGCAGATTAGTGGCGGGCAGGCTTACCGCTAAAATAATTATAACCAAAAGGTAGTTTCTAATTCTGCACATTTTCTCTCAAACGAATTTCACGTCAATACGTTATAATCTCCGATGCTTACATCTTTCGAAGCATTTTCGTATTTAACAAAGTTTCCAATCATTGAGTTTTTTATGTTAACATTATTCAGTTCACTGCTTGTTTGAATAATTGAATTTTGTACAATGCTGCCCTTAATAGTACTATTTTTTCCTATAGAAACGTGAGGTCCAATCACACTATTTTCAATTGTTACATTATCACCAATATAAACAGGAGGTACTATAACTACGTTCTTCTTTGTTACACTTTCAGATTGCAGATTTTCATCGCTAAGATATTCCAGATAGCGCTTATTTGTATAAACCGTGGCGTTTTTGTTGCCACAGTCTAACCACTCGGAAACCTGGCCAGGGGTGAACTCGCAGCCTTTAAGCTTCATGTTCTCCAGTGCATCCGTAAGTTGGTATTCTCCATTAACGATAATCTGATCATCGATGAGTTTTTGGAGTTCATCCCTTAAAAATTCACCGTCCCTGAAGTAATAAATACCGATTATTGCAAGGTCTGAAACCGGATCCTGTGGCTTTTCAACGAAACCTGTTATTACATTATTGTTGTTCACTTCTACCACGCCAAATGCTGAAGGATCATCCACCTGCTGTACCCAAATAATACCATCTTTAGAGTTATCGAGCACAAAATCGGCCTGAAAAAGGGTGTCCGCAAATGCTACCACCACGTTACCTTCAAGTATAGTCTGAGCACACAGGATGGCATGAGCCGTCCCTAATTTTTCATCTTGATAGAAGATATAAGCTCTGCCGCCGGCTCTGTCAGCAATGACCTCAAGCTCATTTTCAACTTCCTCACCAAAACCCCTGTCAATTATGAAACCGATATTATCTACCGGTCCATTACATACTTTGACAATATCTTCTACTAAACGCTCAACAATCGGCTTACCGGCAATCGGAATTAAAGGTTTAGGAATCGTTAGTGTGTGTGGCCTTAAACGAGTACCTCTACCCGCCATAGGTATGATTATATTCATTAAAGAATTGCCTTTATCAAAAACAAAGAGACAAAACTAAGAAAATTCAAGAGGTTTTGGCGGTCAATTTGTTTTTTTCAACTAACCAAAGTATGTAAACTAGCGCTCCTGAGATCACTATTTTAATTATGATATCTACTATGGTTACCGGGTGTTTTAGATAATAACCTGTAACTACAATGAGTAATGAAATGATGAAATAGGGTAAAGTGGCTATGAAATTATAAGGGATTGGAAAGTATTTTTGCCCGTAGATATAACATAACATGCACATGACTGCATAGCT
>JBCDHA010000634.1:0-2239 GCA_038750705.1 Bacteroidota bacterium | reverse complement strand
ATCCAGGTGGGTCATCATGTTTGTGTACTTCCGCTTGCTGTAGTTCTTTACAACTTTAGTTCTGTTTTCTTCTTTTTCAAAATGCTCTTTCATACCTATAGGGTCAGCTTCAGGATGAAACTGTGTGCCCACAAATTCGTCTGAAAAACGGATGGCCATAATGGCCCTTTCCAGTTCTACATGCGTTCTGATTTTCTCGCGGCTCAGAATAGCTGCACCATGTTCCTTAAAGACTTTTTGATTTGGCTGAATCAGTTGCCAGTCACGGGAATCCACAGCGAAATAGGGGTCAGCCAGCCCTTCCAATAACAGGTCTTTCCTTCCGGCAGCAGTCTTATGAACGGGGTAAACTCCGAAAGAGGTAGATTTTCTAGGCTGGATTTCGCCTAATTCAAAGTGCTTACACGCCATCTGAAAAGAATGGCAAATAAAGAAGAAGTACTTTTTATTATGCTCATTTTCAAGATTGTACTTCCAGGCGTTGTCCAGGAGATTATAAAACTTTACATCCCAATTACCATTACCATCGTGTGGACTTCCAGGACCCCCACTGCAGATGAATATGTCATAATCGAGTCCGGGAACTTCATTATTAACTCTAACATCAAATTCATCCCAAATTAACTGATCTTCGTATTGACCTACGATGTCACGAATACAGCGCATGCCCTGGTTAGGGTGCCCGTTGTTCATGTCGAGTATGGCCAGCTTTACAGACTTCTCCATATCAATTACACCCCTAAAACCGTTTGTTCCGCAATATAATCTACAACTTTTTCCAAGCTCTGTGTTTCCTCATACACCTTAAGCTGACGATCTGCCCCTGTACCTTGGTTGAGAATATTGACAATTTTCTCAACCTCCTCTCTTGAGCCTAAGTCATCCACAACATCATCCACAAAATCGATCAATTCATGAATCAGGAGCTTGGTATCTACTTCTGCTTCTTTCCCAAAATCAATCATTTTTCCATCCAGCCCATACCTTGACGCCCGCCATTTATTCTCGTTAAGTACCATACGCTTGTAACTCATGAAATTCAGATTCTGAATTCTAAGTTTATGTACTTTCGCTACGAGCGCCTGTATGATTGCTGCAATGGCTACCGTTTCATCAATGGTCAGCGGTATATCGCATATCCGGATCTCCATTGTGGGGTAGAATGGATGGACCCTTAGATCCCACCATATTTTTTTGGCATTATCAATGCACCGGGTTTTAACCAACAGGTTTATATAGTTGTCATACTCTGCAACGCTGTCAAATGAATCGGGGATCCCAGTTCTGGGAAACTTATCAAATACTTTAGAGCGAAATGACTTAAACCCGGTATTTCTGCCTTCCCAAAATGGCGAATTTGTAGAAAGCGCATAAATATGAGGCAAAAAATAACGCATGGAATTGGCTACATGTAGCGCCATATTCCTATCATCAATACCTACATGAACGTGAAGTCCAAAAATCAGGTTTGATCGTGCGGTGTCCTGCAACTCGTCAATAATTTCATTATACCGGGGATGTGGCGTCAGCAACTGCTTCTCCCACTCAGAAAAGGGGTGTGTACCGGCGGCGCCAATTCTAAAGCCAAGGTCATTGGCTATTCCACTAATGCGCTTCCTTAATTCGGTTACCTGCTGCCTGGCATCATGTATATCGCTGCAGATATTGGTACCTACTTCTACAACCGCCTGATGCATCTCAGCTTTCACCTGCTCACCAAGGTCTTTGCAGGCTGCATCTACTATTTTCTGCTCGTGCGAAACAAGTTCACGAGTGTCAGGGTCTATAACCTGGTATTCCTCTTCTATGCCTAAAGTAAATTTCATAACGAATGATTTTAGGAGAGCGAAATATTCGTCCGACCACTCAAGGTGGTCAGACGAATTATATTATTTCCAATTTAGCAATCAATTATGATAATTACTTGGCAGACTTGGCTTTTGAAGCAGGTTTCTTGGCGGCTGTCTTTTTAGGCGCTGCCTTCCTGGCGGCTTTCGGTGCGGCAGCATCACTAATGAAAGTACCCCAAGTTAGGTTCATTTGTCCTTCTTTATGAGCTTTCGCTTTATCTATAGCCAGCTGAGCGGCGTTTTCAACAATCCACTCAAAATTATCTTCCCCCACCGAGTTAATATCCGCATCAGGAGCAGGATTGCAAAAATCAATAGCATAAGGAACACCGTCTCTTACGGCGAACTCCACCGTGTTAAAGTCGTAACCTAAAGCCTGATTAAGCTTT
>JBCDHA010000633.1:0-2244 GCA_038750705.1 Bacteroidota bacterium | reverse complement strand
ATCATATTGGGATCTTTCGCAAGTAAATATTTTAGTCCACTGAAACTAAAGCAAGGGTTTGGGTGGTTTGTAATGATCATGGCAGTGTACATATTGGGTAAAGAATTATTAATTAAATAGTCGAATGAGTTTTAAAGATATTAATGTAGCGGAGTTTAAAGAGTTAATGAGCAACGAGGATACGGTTATCCTGGATGTTAGAACGCCTGAAGAGGAAGTGGAAGGAGTTATCCCTGATGCACGTCTGATAAATGTAATGGATCCCTCGTTTCCAGAGCACATTGAGCAACTCGATAAGGACAAGTCTTACCTCGTATTTTGCAGAAGTGGTGGTCGTAGTGTAACCGCTTGCAAGTTTATGAGTTCTAAAGGATTTAACAGCCTTTACAATTTACTAGGGGGCATCCAAGCCTGGAACAGCGCACATTAAACTATCTGAAAACCTTATGATTGAGTTTTTAAGTCAACCATGGCCGTGGTATGTGGCGGGGCCCATCATAGCATTAACCATGTTCCTCCTTCTTTTTTTTGGGAGGCAATTTGGAGTTTCAAGTACCTTGCGAACGATGTGTGCAATAGGAGGTGCGGGCAGAGTAGCCGGTTTTTTCAAGTTCAATTGGCGTGATCAGTTGTGGAATATTGTATTTGTAACCGGAAGTTTATTGGGTGGGGTAATTGCCGGTCAGTTTCTTCAAGACCCTGATCCTATACAGCTGAATAAAAGTACGGTAGCAGAATTGGCTGACCTGGGGATTGAAGAAGCCGGTGAACACTACCTGCCGGAATCGCTATTCAGTTGGCATAGCTTTTCCACGGTGAAAGGATTTATTATGTTAGTTTTGGGTGGTTTTCTGGTTGGCTTTGGTACACGCTATGCCGGTGGTTGTACTTCCGGTCACGCCATAAGCGGGTTAAGTAACCTTCAATTCCCTTCGCTTATTGCAGTTATCGGATTCTTCATAGGAGGGTTGCTTTCGGTCCATTTTTTATTACCATTGCTTGTTTAAACCATGAACTTCATTAAGTTTTTGCTGGTAGGTGTGGTATTTGGCATTACACTTACAAAGGCTGAAATCATTTCCTGGTATCGGATTTATGAGATGTTCAGGTTTCAGTCTTTCCACATGTATGGTGTTATTGGTTCTGCGGTAGTGCTCGGGGTTGTTCTATTATGGTTTATAAAAAAGATAAGAGTAAAAAGTATTAATGGTGATTTCATATCTATGCCGGCTAAAGAGAAAGGCTGGGTGAGATACCTCGTAGGGGGAACACTATTCGGGCTGGGTTGGGCGCTTACCGGGGCTTGTCCGGGACCCCTTTACATTTTAATTGGAAATGGGTTTACCGTCTTCCTGGTGGTCTTGTTGAGTGCCGTCATTGGTACATTCATATATGGCCTGGTAAAAAATAAGCTGCCGCATTGAATCTTAAAATACTGTTCTCAAGACGGATAGAAGCAACTGTAGGTATGAGAGGTTAAGGAAGTTTAGCCACCAAACTCTCCGGTAGTAGCCTCAAGATCGTATATATGATCTTCCATTTGAAACCCGGAACTATGATGAGCTTGTTTTTAGCGTTAACCACGGCTTTGGCGATAAATTCAGGTTCAAGCATCAATGATTCTGTCAAATTAAGACCTGCGGTCATCTTGCTTCTTATGTAACCAGCCACAATAACATTTACTTTGATTGCACGTGGTATCAAATATTGCTTTAGACCGGCAAGATATTGGGTGAAAGCTGATTTGGTACTGCCGTAGATGAAGTTACTTTTTCTCCCACGCACTCCTGAGAGGGATGACAGACCAATTATTTGTGCCAGATGCTTGTTGGATTCGTCCGTAGCAATAATATTCAAAATGGACACAGCGCCCGCATAATGAACTTTCATCATTTGAAAGGACCCTTCCCAATCGAGTAATGCCTGCTCATTATCTACTAAAAAGCCCGCTGCATAGACTACAATAGAAGGTTTATTTTTCAGATCACTGTAGAAGTTCTGGTGAGACCCAAATTCAACGGCATCAAAATGTTTTAAAACTACCTTTTCTTCAATGTTAAGTGACCTAACGAATTCTTCTAGTTGACTGAGGTTTCGGCTTGCCGCCACCACCTCATAGCCTTTCTTCACATATAAATTGATACACTCCTTGGCCACATCAGAATTGGCTCCCAATATTAAAACGGATTCTTTCATTGATTAAAAAGTTAAACGGTTCAAAGATATAGCTTACTATTAATTTTT
>JBCDHA010000632.1:0-2256 GCA_038750705.1 Bacteroidota bacterium | reverse complement strand
TCATTGGTCTTCAAATACTGTCCTACAATATTGATTTCGTGATCAGCGAGCACCTGGTTAATTTTAGCCAGAACCCCGGGCATATTGTCATGTATGTGGATCAACCTGTGCGCATTCTCAAAAGCCGGTAGCTGGAGGTTTGGAAAATCCACACTATTTGAGGTGCTTCCTGTGTTGATGTAATCCATGATCTTGTTGGGTACGAAATGAGCAATGTTTTCCTGGGCTTCCTGGGTGCTACCACCAACATGGGGCGTAAGCAAAGTATTGGGTAATCCTCGAAGTTCGGAGATAAACTCATCGGCGTTACTCTTAGGTTCTTCCGGGAAAACATCAACGGCGCATCCGGCAATTTTTCCGCTTAAAATGTTATCTCGAAGTGCAGCGATGTCTACAACATGTCCTCGGCTAAGATTGATGAAGATAGCGTTATCGCGCATCCAGCTAAATTCACGCGCTCTGAAAATATTTTTGTTCTCCGGCCTTCCGTCCACATGAAGTGTAACAATATCGGCTTTATTCAAGAGCTCTTTGAGCGTATTGCATTTTTTAACGTTACCTAACGCCAGTTTTTCTTCTAAGTCGTAGTAATAAACGTTAAGGCCTATAGATTCTGCCAATACGGAGAGCTGAGCACCTATATTTCCATAACCGATTATGCCCAGGTTTTTGCCGCGAATTTCATAGCTTCCCTTGGCAGATTTTTCCCAGCGACCATCATGCATGGCGTTAGATCGTTCTACCAGCTTCCTGAATAACATAATGATCTCAGCTATGGCCATTTCAACTACTGACCTGGTATTACTGAATGGAGCATTAAACACTGCCACACCTTTTTTATTGCAGGCAGCGAGGTCAATTTGATTGGTGCCAATACAAAATGCACCAATGGCTATTAAGCGGTTTGCATTTTCCAATACGCGAGCGGTAACTTGCGTTTTAGATCGTATACCTAAAATGCTAACATCCTTGATTTTTTCACAAAGCTCATCTTCGTCTAACCCTGCCGGGTAGACTTCCACTTTATAGCCTTCTTCTTTCATCAATTTAACCGCCTTAGGATGAATATTTTCCAATAGCAGAACACTAATCCGATTCTTAGGATAGGAGAGAGCCTTATTCATTTTATTAAGATACAAGAATTCATCCAGGCTGGGCGTGATATGATCGGCCTTTTCTGTCACATTATCTCGTTCTACATTTTCCGTGAAGGCGTAAAACTTGTTGGCCATACCGGCTGCTTTTATTTCATAATCAGTGTAGCCGTCACCTATTACATAGACATCACCGCTTAGGTTCATCTTCTTGATTTGCTCTGCTTTACCACCATTTACCGACAGGTTATTAGCTTCATCAAAACCTATAATGTTTCCCTGGGTATCAAACTCAAAGGAATTGGCAAAAACGTTTGACTCTTTCACATGATATTCGGCAACAATAGGTACGATGAAGTCCTTGAAGCCATTGCTTATAATGAAAATATTATCTGAGTGCGAGCTAAAAAACTCTTTATTATGACGAAATGATTTAGAAACCTTGCCTTTCAGTTCTTTTACCAGAAGAGGCAAGTGCTTTTTGTGAGCGTCAAGTATTTCCAATCTTTTGACGAGGGACTCGCGAAAGGTAAGGCTTCCACTCATTCCTTCATCCGTTATACTCTTAATTTTTTCCAGCCTTTCTTCTTTATCAGGATGATCACTTAGCGCAATTTCACCAAGTATATCCAATGCTTCTACCTGGGTGAATGTGCTGTCAAAGTCTATGATATAATTTTTTGTAGCTACCTGCTCCATTGATGGTGAATTTAAAGGCGAAGTAAGAGCTTTAATCTGCTATTTGAAAGGTATTTTTTTAAAATATAGCGCCTTCGGGGTGCGGTTAAAAATACAATCGTTTTCGAAAGATTATCAGTTTTCGAATGCCTGGTTCAAGTGCTTAATCGGGTTCAGGTAAAACATCTTTTTCCAACCTTGTTTGGAATTATCAATTCTCCATAAATAAGGTAGTAGAGTTACTATTGAATAATGCAAATGTGACGGCTTGTTTGCTGCATTACCACTATTGCCTACCGTTCCGATGGGTGTATGATTTGATAAGGAGAACCTATCAGTAGTCAGGGAGTCTAAATGAGCATAATAATGAAGCCTCCATTTAGGACCCAAAATCAAAACTACTTTTCCACCAACTTTGATTTCACCAGCGAATAACACGATACCTGAAGTACTTGATACTACGTGCGTGCCCTTTTTGGCGAAT
>JBCDHA010000631.1:0-2261 GCA_038750705.1 Bacteroidota bacterium | reverse complement strand
GTGGGTTCATCAAAATTGAAGTTTACAATTTTTTGATCAAGCGGATTTTCAAAACCAAATTCGCGCACAGCTGCTTGATTAATTACTACAACCATTGAATCTGAAGGAAAATCTCTGGAGAAGAACCGTCCCGCTACCATTTCAAAACCCAGTGCATCCAGGTGGTCATAATCACAAAAATAGGTGGACATTAAAAAGTCCTGCTCATTACCGGCCTGTCTGAATAAAGTATTGTTGTTAGTTCCCGGAAAGGTATTGTTTGCAAAACTGGCCCCAATGATAAAGGTATTTGATGTCAGGTCATTCTTAAATGCTCCGACGTTATTTTCCAGACGACTTACATCTTCAATCATTATGATATGATCTTTATCTATGCCCAGATTTTTGTTTTGAACAAAAATTAACTGTTCATATACGATAGCCGTGCAAATGATTAAAACTATTGAGATCCAGAACTGGAAAGTAACCAATACCCCCCGCACTCCGCCGCTTTTCATCCCTGCCTTAAGCTTACCTTTGAGTACCTCGGTTATTTTGAAATGCGTCAGATAAAACGCCGGATAACTTCCGGCCATCACACCCACAAATACCACAACCGATCCAAAAATTAGCATAATGACCGGGCTATATATACTTTCAAATGCCAACCCTTTACCCGCCAGAGTGTTGAAATAAGGTAATAAGGTGTATACCAGAATTAGCGCCAGAACACCTGCCAAAACAGAATAGATCATGGATTCAGCCAAAAACTGAATAATGAGGGTTTTTCTTAGAGATCCGAGTGTTTTCCGCAGTCCCACTTCCTTCGCTCTTCCTGCCGATCTGGCCGTGGTTAGGTTCATGAAATTGATGCAGGCCAGTAGTACTATAAAAAGCCCGATACCCCCAAGGATGTAAACATAAGCTATGTTACCAGGCGGTTCCGGCTCATCCTCCCATTCGGACCTTAAATGGATATCAACCAGCGGTATACTTGTGTATTCATATATTCCTCCTTCGGCACGAAACTCGGCTAAGGTCTTATTAACAAACTGCTGCATAACGGGCGTTACATTGCGTTCCATGATGGGCTCCAGCTTAGCGTCTACGTCTGCTGAAGTTCCGCCAGGACCAAGCACATAGTACGTTAGAAGTGTATTATTAAGCCAGTTATCAGTATTGAGCCAATCAATAGACCTGAAAGAAAGCAGAGCATTGAATTTCAAATGAGAATCTGCCCGTTCATTTTCAACGACACCGGTGACTTTGTACTCTGTTTTATTATTCCCGATAGATAGAGTTTGATCTAAAGCACTTGACGCATCACCAAAGTACTTCTCGGCTAGTCTTTCCGACAGCACAAGACTTTGTGGGTCTACCAGTGCTGTTTCAGGGTTTCCGTATAGTAATTCAAAGCTAAACACATTAAAGAAGTTAGAATCGGCAGTGTATATACCGGGTTCGTTGAAGGCTAGCGTTTCATTGCGAAAGATCCACTCCCCGATATCTCTGACCCTGACTGCCTCCTCTACTTCAGGAATTTCGCTTACTAAAGCCTTGGACATAGGTGGGCTGGTATTGGTAGTATATACCTCCTGGCCTGATATTTTGCCATGGAGATTTACACGATAAATACGATCCGCCTTTTCGTTGAACTTATCGTAGTTCAACTCATCAAAGATATACAGCGCCACAAACAAGGCGCTGGCTATACCGCAAGCAAGCCCTAAAATGTTAATGATGGAAAAGAATTTTTGCTTTGCGATGTTACGAACTGCAACTTTTATATAGTTCTTAAACATTGTTACTGGTTTTTGGCCTTCGTTTAAATTGTTAAATACCTCTTAGAATATTGCCCAATTAAAATTGCTTATCATTCTGTGCGTATTGTTTCGGTAGGATTTGCCGTAGCAACACGGTATACCTTTATACTGATCGTTGACAAGGCAAAGAACAGCAACATCAGGATCGCCGTTCCAAACGCAGGAATGCCCGGCTCTGCATGATATGTCCAGATCATGTCCATAAATGGATTAGCTATGGCATAAGTTAATCCGCTACCTATTACAGCAGCTATCATCAAAATGATGATAAATTTTCTATTTAGAATAAGCATTAAATGCGAAATAGAGGCACCCAAGACTTTTCTCAGGCCTACTTCTTTCATTCTTTTCAATACGCTTAATGATACTATGCTAAAAAGACCAATGACGGACATAAATGCCGCTACAAGCCCAAGGAAAGCAAACATTTTTAGCACGTTGTCATTGACTATAGCGGCG
>JBCDHA010000630.1:0-2264 GCA_038750705.1 Bacteroidota bacterium | reverse complement strand
ATTGTATTTACCTTGGGCCAGATTCATGAGAACTTCCTTTGACATTTGCTTATCAAGGGTTTTGTACTCAATGAGCTGATTTAAAATTTCTTTCATAGCACTATGTCATTAACCAATTTTTAATCATTTGTTCTCCGCCTTCCGTAAGGATTGATTCCGGATGAAACTGCAGCCCTTTAACATCAAACTCCGTATGTGATATGCCCATTACTAATCCCTTATCATCCATAGCTGTTACTCGTAGTTTTCCATTGATCGTCTCAGGCTTGACACTCCATGAGTGATAATGACACCCATTGAAAACCCGGGGTAAACTTTGAAACAAACGTTCACTTTCATCTTCAACTTGTATTTTGCCTATAAGCCCGTGTAAAACAACCGGCATATTGAACAACTCGGCGCCAAATACTTCAGCAATGCCCTGATGCCCAAGACAAACTCCAAGAATTGATTTTGTAGAGGCATAGGTATCAATTAACTCTTTCATAATGCCTGCCTCATCAGGAATACCAGGACCCGGTGAAAGTAGAATTTTATCAAAACTCTCTACTTCTTTAATAGCTACCTTATCATTACGGTGCACTTGCATTTGATCTTCAAAACCCAGTTTCCTTATTATATGAACCAGGTTGTAGGTGAAAGAGTCGTAATTATCTAAAACAAGAATCTTCATATCTCTTCAGCCATTTTTAAGGCACTACGCAAAGCCGCCAACTTATTGTTAACTTCCTGAAGCTCACTTTCTGACTTTGATTTGGCCACAACACCTGCTCCGGCCTGATAACTTAACGTATTGTTTCTACTCAGAAATGATCGGATCATAATGGCATGATTAAAATCTCCGTTAAAACCCAAAAGGCCAATAGCGCCGCCATAATAGCTTCGGCTTATATTTTCATACTTATCAATCAGTTGCATAGCCATATGCTTGGGAGCGCCGGAAAGTGTGCCTGCAGGAAAAGTATCTGCCACCAGTTGAATAGGATTAGCGCCATCTGATAGTTGCCCTGTTACTTTAGAAACCAGGTGAATGACATGTGAATAATATTGTATCTCTTTAAATACTTCAACCTCGACCTCAGAAGAACTGCGGCTTAGATCGTTTCGGGCCAGGTCCACTAACATCACGTGCTCACTATTTTCTTTTTCATCTTCTGTCAACTTCTGAGCCTGTTCCGCATCAAGGGCATCGTTACCGGTCCTTTTAAAAGTTCCGGCTATGGGATATATAGTAGCTTGCCCTTCTTTTATGACTATCTGAGATTCAGGGGATGAACCAAACAATTTGAAACTTCCATAATCAAAATAAAAAAGATACGGTGAAGGGTTTATTGATCTCAAAGCACGATAAACATTGAATTCATCACCTTGAAATTTTGTATTAAACCTCCTTGACAACACAATTTGGAAAACATCTCCACGCTGTGCATGGTCTTTCCCTTTCTCAAGAATTTGTAAAAACTCTTCATCTGTGAAGTTGGATGATTCTTCTGCCTGACGTTTAAAGCCAAATTGAGGGTCTGTACTGGCTTTAATCAAGGCTTCAACCTTATGGATTTCGCTGGCCTCATCGCCGATAAGGTGCTCGAAGAGAAAAAGTTGATTTTTGAAGTGATCAACTACAATCACATATTTATAAATGGCATAATAGATATCCGGTATCTCCTTATTTAAATTATCGAGCTCAATGTCTTCAAAATAGCGTACCGCGTTATACGCGGCATACCCAAATAGTGCGTTCGATGGAAACTTGAACTGATCAAATTCTTTTGGTTTAAAAGATTTACTGAACTTTTGAAGTTCTTCCACGAGTGCGGAATCGGCGGGCAGGGTCTCTTCAACTCCACCGGGAAATACCTTATAAATACCATCATTATCCGCCTTAAAAGAGGCGATTGGCTGACAACATATAAAAGACAAACTATTTTCGTTACCATGATAATCTGAACTCTCCAGCATGATGCTTTGAGCAAAACGGTCTCTAAGTCGCAAGTATATGCTAACCGGGGTTAGCGTATCAGCCAACAACTGTCTGTGGCTTGTATTAAATTCGTAAATCATTTTTCCTATTTAAAAACAAAAAAGGCTCACTGTGAATCAGCGAGCCTTTTCTTTCTTTCATTTATAATTTAATAACGCTGTTCACCTTCGGTATTTCGAAATTGCCACCACCATGCGTTATTTTTAATACTTATGTTCATCGGGCCAAAAGTAAAAATGAAACTTGACTTAGCAAACGAAAGTTATTTTTCTTTTTTAAATGT
>JBCDHA010000629.1:0-2266 GCA_038750705.1 Bacteroidota bacterium | reverse complement strand
CCGTTACTCCGTTCATTGATGGGATCAAGGGCCACGGTAAAGCCATCACTGTTCCAATGACTGTTGTTATCGCGCCTTAACGATTGAATAATGCGTTTGCCGTCATCATATAAGATGGCTGAAACATAAAGAAACTCATCGTCATAGGTAACGCGGACTTCTGTTTTAGCCTCTGCTTTTCCCGAGTCAGAGGGCCATTGATTGATAAATTCACTAATGACCTGCGCACTTTTCCACCCGGCTTCACTGGGTTCTCCGTCAAGGGTGATGGCGCTTGTTGACTTGACAATCTCCAGATGATATAGATCTCTGGTGTCTTGCGCTGAGCTTGTAAGGTAAAACAGAAATAGTAATAATAGTAAAGATAGCCTCATAGAGTTTTAGGTTGACCCATCTCTCTTTACTACCCTCATTAAAATAGGGTTAGGCTAAAATTCCCTTTTTAGCTTAACAACTCTGATTTAAGCATCAACTGCATAAATACCTATTTTTAAGTTGTTTAAGTGCTCATTCGGGTCGTTGGTAGAAGTTTCTGGTGAGAGAGTCGAAATAAAATTTGAGCTGCAACTTTAACCCGTTTTAGACGATTAATTTTATATTGTGAAATCACGTCTGTTGTAGTCGGGGCACTTAGAATGCAAGGGAAACTTATTACAATATATCATCAAATACCGCGAATTGGGAGGCATCTCCTTTTTTGGGTGTTGTTTATCACCTTTTTTGCGGTACTCTATGGTAGCTTTGATGAGGAATACTTCAGACAATTTCAAATTCAACTGCTTTATTTACCCGAGAAGCTACTGGCCACCTATTTGACTATTTATTTCCTTCTGCCGCGGTATCTTCTTAAGGAGGAATACCTGACTTTTTTTTGCCTCCTGGGGCTGATACTTATTGTATCGGGGTTTATACACTGGGTTACGGCTTTATATATAGAAATCCCCCTGTTTTTTCCGAATGAGAAATGGGGCCCGCTTTGGTATCCCAACAAGATATTAAAATCAGCTACCTACATCTATCCTGTAGTAGTATTGGCCACCTTGATTAAGTTCTTCAAACACTGGTACAAATATCAGCAGGCTACGCAGCAACTCATTGAGGACAAGCTCAGCGCTGAATTGAAGTTTTTACGTTCGCAAATCCATCCTCACTTTTTATTTAACACCCTTAACAATCTTTATGCACTTACACTTAAAAAGTCAGACAATGCCCCGGAAGTAGTTCTTAAGCTTTCGCATCTTTTGAATTATATGCTTTATGAGTGCAATACCGAGCGGGTGCCATTATCTAAAGAAATTGATTTAATAGAAAACTATGTTTCATTAGAAAGACTGCGGTATGGCGAACGCCTGGATGTAGCATTTAATGTTAGCGGTGTAAATGGTAGCCATGTAATTGCTCCTATGCTTATTTTGCCATTTGTAGAAAATAGCTTTAAGCACGGAACGAGCGATGAAACGGAAAATTCATGGGTAAGCATCGACCTGAATATAAAGGGCAGCAGCATGGTACTGAAAGTGGATAACAGTAAAAGTAAGGAATTAAGCAGGGATGAACAGAAGTACAGGGAAGGTATTGGGCTGCAAAATGTAAAAAGAAGGCTTCAGCTTTCTTATCAGGGAAATTATGATCTCAAAATTCTTGATACGGATGAATCCTACCTGGTAGTACTTAAAATTGAATTAGACAACAAATCTTCTGAGGAAGATAATGCGTTAAGAACAGTATGAAAATCAAATGCCTGATTGTAGATGATGAGCCACTGGCGGTTGAGATCATAGAATCTTACCTTGCCAGACTGGACGATATGGAAGTGGTAGCCAAGTGCAACAATGCCTTGCGGGCGTTTGAAATTTTGCAGAAGGAACACATCGATCTGTTATTTCTTGATATTCAAATGCCCAAGCTTACAGGGATCGATTTTTTAAAAACCCTGAAGAGCCCCCCAAAGGTAATACTCACAACAGCGTATCGTGAATATGCTTTAGAAGGGTACGAGCTTGATGTATTGGATTACTTGCTCAAACCTATTTCTTTCGAGCGATTCTTTAAGGCGGTAAGTAAGGTTTATAAAAAAGGGTTTTCTGACGATTCAGCAGGTATCACTAAAGATTCCAATGGCAACGAACCTTATATTTATCTCAAGGCGGATAAAAAAATGGTGAAGGTTCTGCTTAATGATATTCGTTATATTGAAAGCCTTAAGGATTACGTAAGGTTGAAGACGTCCGGCCGTGATGTGATCACCCATCAAACCATCAGTTAT
>JBCDHA010000628.1:0-2270 GCA_038750705.1 Bacteroidota bacterium | reverse complement strand
TATCTATAGGTCACGCTCTGATATGTGATGCTATTTACCTTGGACTTGAAAACACTATACAACTCTACCTGAACAAGTTAAGGCGGAATTAATCCTCGGGCTGGATCGTACCTATTCCGGAAACGTCTTTTTGGATATCATAGGGGTTACCTTTATACGTAATACCGCCTACCCCACTCACAGAAGCTATAAGACGATCTGTAACATGAATAGCCGCACCACCTACCCCGTTGATTTCAATTTCGCATCTTTCGCTTACCAGATTTTCCGCATCCAGGCCTCCTGCCCCATCCATGCTAATCCGCTGTTCTACCACCTGACCGGTTAGTTCCATAGCCCCTGCTCCTGAAATGTTAATTTCCAGGGCTTTCATATTAAGGTCTAGTTCTACGGCACCAGCACCAGACATATTCAAGTCAAGATAATCTTCTTCTATGGTTTGATCCGATGTCAGAATTGCTGCTCCTCCAACCGAAATTGACCTTAACTCTGAATAGCTAACCACCACATTTACTCCATCTTCACTTATGAGATTCTTGTCTGAAATGAGCCTGACTTTACCGCCATAGCTTTCAACCCCAATGAAATCCATCAAATTTTCATCCGTTGTTATGGTTACACCGGGATTATTGCTTTTTTCAAGTCGGATATCAAAATTCCCTTCCACGCTGATACTGTTAAAATCATCAATGTCAAAATCCCTGGTGATTACAACGCCATTTCCCCTTTCACCAGTTAATCTCTCGCAGCCTGTAACTGCTGGTAAAGAGAATATAATAAGCACTATCTTTAAGTATCGCATGTCAGTTATTTTGCTCTAAATCTAATTATTAAATACCAGTATCCGACTAAATTTTAAAACAAGCGAAAGGTACCTCTAAAGCGTCCGAGAAAAGATTTTTCTTCAAAGCTGAAAAATGCCATCGCCTGCCATTTAGCTGAAGTAACTAAGAACTTCCTTTTAGGGAATTTAAAGGGTTTTTAGTGAATGATTCCAAATCAAAAAAATTCTTTTCTAAAACGCCAGTAGTTATTAAATACCTCTATGGCCAATATTGGTAATCTCTAAGGCTTACACTACTTTTGCCGCTTTAAAATTTTCGACTATTCTTTAGCCACTATGCAGCGAGATAATGAAGTATTTGATCTAATCAACAAAGAAAAGCATCGTCAGGAAACGGGAATTGAACTTATTGCATCCGAAAACTTTGCTTCACCACAAGTTATGGAAGCCATGGGCTCAGTGCTTACCAACAAATACGCCGAAGGTCTGCCGGGGAAACGCTACTATGGGGGGTGTGAAGTTGTAGACGAAATAGAGAATCTCGCTATTGAAAGAGTGAAGGAACTTTTTGGAGCCAGTTGGGCAAATGTGCAGCCACATTCGGGCGCTCAAGCCAACGCGGCCGTAATGTTGGCAATCCTAAATAAAGGCGATAAAATACTTGGTTTTGATCTTTCTCATGGCGGACACTTAACCCATGGTTCATCAGTAAATTTTTCCGGCAAGTTATATGACCCTCATTTTTATGGCGTTGAAAAAGAGTCAGGGCTGATAGATTGGGAGAAAGTAGCTGATACGGCAAGAAAGGAGAAGCCGAAACTTATCATCTGCGGAGCATCGGCCTATAGTCGCGATTGGGATTACGCCAGTCTCAGAGAAACCGCAGATGAAATAGGGGCGCTTTTGTTAGCTGACATTTCTCATCCTTCGGGTCTGATCGCCAGAGGTCTGCTAAACGACCCCCTAGAGCATTGCCATATTGTTACTACTACCACACACAAAACCTTAAGAGGGCCACGTGGGGGCCTAATTATGGTAGGAGAAAATTTTGATAATCCATGGGGCTTAAAAACACCAAAGGGAGAAATCAGGAAAATTTCAGCCCTGCTTGATTCAGGTGTATTTCCCGGAACACAAGGAGGCCCCTTAGAGCATGTAATAGCTGCCAAGGCCGTAGCATTTCAAGAAGCCTTGAGCGATGATTTTATGTCTTACGCGGTGCAAGTAGTAAAAAATGCAAAAACCATGGCAAAGGCTTTTGTCGACAAAGGGTATAAAGTTATCTCCGAAGGCACAGACAACCATATGATGCTTATTGATCTGCGTTCAAAAGGACTCACAGGAAAGCTGGCTGAAAACACATTGATCAAAGCAGATATAACTATCAATAAAAACATGGTCCCCTTTGATGATCAGTCGCCGTTTGTAACCTCCGGTATGCGTGTAGGTACAGCTGCCGTTACTACCAGGGACATGAAAGAAGATG
>JBCDHA010000627.1:0-2281 GCA_038750705.1 Bacteroidota bacterium | reverse complement strand
TTCCTGCCAATGGGTACGGACTGTATGATATGGCGGGCAACGTATGGGAGTGGTGCCAGGATAAATACCGGTATGATGCCTACAACGGACGTGATCAACAGAAATCCTTGTTGAACCCGAAAGGGCCACGAGAATCGTTTGATCCCGCGGAACCTTATATTGAAAAATATTCTCTCCGTGGAGGGTCTTTTTTGTGTAACGATAGTTATTGTAGCGGGTACAGAGTGGCAAGAAGGATGAAATCTTCCAAAGACTCAGGCATGAATCACACCGGATTTAGGTGCGTCAGGGATTTATAACTACTTAAGATCGGAGTGTTATTCAGCCTGCCGGTAATACTGTTCCCATTTCCAGGCTGAGCGGATCATATCTTCCAAAGAAAGCTCCGCCTTCCAATTCAGTTTTTCCAGGGCAAGCTGAGCTGAGCTGTATAACTCAGGTACGTCGCCTTTGCGTTTACCAGTCACCTCGTAGTTTAGTTTCGTGTTGGTTACTCGTTCAAAGGTGTCGATTATATCCATGACCGAATAGCCTGTCCCGGTACCCAGGTTGAAAATTTCAAACTGTTTTTCCTGTTGGTTCCCAAGGAGTCTGTCCAGTGCCAAAACATGCGCTTTTGCCAAATCCACTACATGAATGTAGTCACGCACGGGTGTTCCGTCTTCGGTCGGGTAGTCGTTGCCATAGACCCATAGTTTTTCTCGTATGCCGGCCGCTGTCTGCGTAATAAACGGTAACAAGTTATTGGGGATGCCTGTGGGTAATTCGCCCATAAGCCCGGAACTGTGCGCTCCAATGGGATTAAAGTACCTTAGCGAAATAGCTCTGAAATGCCGGCTCGCTTTGGACAGGTCTTCTATTATTTCCTCAGCGACTTTTTTAGTATTGCCGTAGGGCGAAAAAGGGCGTTGCGTTTGGCTACTTTCCGTAATGGGCAAGGTCTCAGGCAGTCCGTAAACCGTCGCGGAAGACGAGAAGATGAAGTTGTTGATGCCGACCTCGCTTTGCGCTTCGAGCGTATTCAGCAGACCACCAAAATTATTTCTATAGTACTTGAGCGGATTGTTTACAGATTCACCTACCGCTTTGGACGCCGCGAAATGGATGACAGCTCCGGCATCGGAATGAGACCGGATCGCCTCTTTCGTCAATTCCATTTCTTTAAGATCGATTTCTATAAATTCTGGCTCTACACCGGTGATTTGATGAATTCTTTTGAGCGTTTCTTTGCCGGAATTCGATAGGTCGTCAAGAATAACGACGTTAAATCCGCTTTCAATGAGTTCTACCGCCGTGTGTGACCCAATATAACCACAACCTCCGGTAACGATGATCTTGCTGGAAGGAGCCATAATTCAATCTTTGATCAGCACATCAAAGATACTTTAAATATCAAATATACTACCAGTACCTACTAGTAGTTTTTATAAAATTTGAGTACATTTACCTTATGTCTGTTGTGATCATAGATACGCATTCCAAGGTTCCTAAATACAAGCAGATCATCAATTCCATTGAGGAAGCCATAGCTTCAGAACAACTTAAGATTGGAGATAAGGTGCCTTCCCTGAATAGCATAAAAGATCAACATGCTCTTTCCAGAGATACTGTTTTATTGGCATTTAATGATCTAAGAACGCGGGGCATAATCCAATCCGTGGTGGGTAAAGGCTATTATGTAGCCAGCACGAATATTGAGTTAAATGAAAAAGTATTCCTGCTATTTGATGAGCTAAATTCATTTAAAGAGGACTTGTACTATTCATTTTTAGACCATCTGGGAGATAAGATACAAGTCGATATTTTTTTTCATCATTTTAATCCTGCCGTATTCAAACAACTTATTCAAAGTAATCTGGGGCAGTATACCTATTACGTCATAATGCCGGCTAACCTTGAGGATGTAATTGGTAGTATAGAAAGACTTCCCCGGGAAAAAGTATTCATTCTGGACCAGACCACTCCGGAGTTAGGCGCTTTCGCTTCCGTGTACCAAAATTTTTCTGGTAATGTCTACGAGGGGCTCAAAAAATCACTGACTTTAATCAGGAAATACAAAAACATAACGATAGTTTTTTCCAGAAAGACGCAACCGCGGGGGATTTTACAGGGCTTGCAGGAATTCTGCGAAGAGTTTGGTGTCTCTTACACGGTAGAAAACACCTTTAAAGAAGAGAAATTTGAACCCGGAGAACTCTATTTTCTGCTGGATGAAAGAAGCCTAATTCAGGTGATAAAAAAAATAAAAGAAGTAGGATTAATTATAGGCAAGGAGGTAGGA
>JBCDHA010000626.1:0-2297 GCA_038750705.1 Bacteroidota bacterium | reverse complement strand
GGAAAAACAATTACCCTGCAGGGTAATGTGCTAGACAATACGATAGATCGCACCTATACCATTACAGGCGTAGTCGAGACCAAAGAAGCATCCCATTTTCGATATGATTTTTTTATGACTTTAACTGGGGTGGAGTTCTATCCCGGAGAACAAGACAACTGGAATGCCAATAACTACCATACCTACATTAAAGTTTCACCCAACACCGATCCACAAGATCTCGAAAACAAGTTAGATGCACTAACAAAAAACTATTATATACCCGCCTGGACAGCAGCAGGTGATCAAGGAATAGAAGAAAACGCTGAGAAGTCGAGTTACCATTTACAACCTGTTTCCGACATTTATTTACGCAATGGTAATATCCGAGATAATTTAAACCATGGTGATATACGTTTTGTCTGGTTATTTGCGGTTGTGGCCGGGTTCATATTGCTTATTGCCACCATTAACTTTATTAATCTATCCACGGCCAAATCTGCCAATCGCGCCGTGGAAGTAGGCTTGCGCAAAACAGTGGGTTCCAACCGGGAGAGGCTCATTTATCAGTTCTTAACTGAATCCCTTGTATTCAGCTTATTATCTTTCTCCCTGGCCTTGGTCTTGGCTGTACTTCTTCTTCCTTTTTTTAACAATCTATCTGAAAAAACTTTAGTTCTCCCCTGGTTTGAATGGTGGTTTCTACCGTCATTATTCAGTACGTGTCTGGCACTTAGCATTTTGGCAGGACTTTATCCGGCCCTGTACTTATCCTCATTTAAACCTATCAATACCTTAAAAGGAAATTTAAGTAGGGGAAGTAAATCATCCGGCTTACGAGGTGGCCTGGTCATTTTTCAATTTACAACTTCTGTGGCCTTGATCATTGCCACATTCGTTATTCATCGTCAAATGAGCTTTATGCTCAATAAAAATCTGGGGTTTGATAAGGAGCAAGTGGTAATGATCCAGGGGACCAATACGTTGGGAGAACAACTTCCGACTTTCAAAAATGAATTGCTTGAATTATCCTCGGTAAAACATGTCTCTGTGAGTAATTATTTACCGGTTGAAGGCGCAATGAGAGATAATAATGGTTTTTATAAGGAGGGTACACGAGGACAAGAAAATCCTGTATATGGACAAATATGGAGTGTAGATGCTGATTATATCAAAACCCTGGGCATAAAACTCGTGGCAGGCAGAGACTTTAACGAGCATATGGCATCAGATCGGTCTTCTATAATTATTAACCAAAAAATGGTAAGTGAATTCGGTTTTGAAGATCCTATTGGTCAAAGCATAGAAACCTTCAATAACCCAAGGACCATTATTGGTGTTATTGAGGACTTTCACTTTGAGTCCATGAAAGACTCTATCAGGCCCCTAAGTCTAGTCATTGCCCCTAGCTCGGCCACAACTTCCGTTAAAATACAATCTGATGATATCGCTGGTGTGCTCACTGCTATTGAAAAAAAATGGAAAAAGTTTTCCCCACATCAAGAAATACGCTACTCCTTTTTAGATGACAGTTTTGCCCTCATGCATGAAGATGTGCAGCAGATGGCTAAGATATTTACGTCATTTACCATCCTTGCGATCATAGTGGCTTGTCTTGGCCTATTTGCCCTCTCAGCTTTCATGGTGGAGCAGCGAACGAAAGAAATCAGTATTAGACTGGTCCTAGGAGCTTCCCTAAACCATGTTTTCAGGTTACTGACTTTCAATTTCGTTAGACTCGTTCTGATTTCCATTGTGATCGCAGCTCCAGTAAGCTGGTACTTAATGGAACAATGGCTGGCCGATTATACCTATCGAACTAAACTCGGCATAGACGTATTTCTTTTCTCCAGTGTACTGGTAATCATCATATCCCTACTAACGATTAGTTATCAGTCCATTCGAGCCGGTTTAGCAAGCCCTGTTAACAGTTTGAAGAGCTAATTAGGTTGAAACCGATTCCTCCATATCATGCCCTCAAATTCTTACGCTGGTTCTGTCGAGAAGACTACCTGGATGAAATCGAGGGTGATCTTATAGAGATTTATAAAACCCAATATGAGAGTTCCCCGGCCAAAGCAAAACGACTTTTTTTTTGGAATATACTTCGACATCTCAGACCGGAATTCATCAAAGCATTTCAATTCAATCACAACTCAAATACAACAACAATGATCCGACATAATTTAACTCTTGCCATCCGGAACTTTAAAAAGTACGCCGGTTCGCTCTTGATCAATCTGGCAGGCTTATCCACAAGCATTGCTTGCGTTATACTGGTTTACCTCTGGGTAACTGATGAAATGAGCATAAATAAG
>JBCDHA010000625.1:0-2321 GCA_038750705.1 Bacteroidota bacterium | reverse complement strand
CCCTCGTTGCAAAGCAGTCTTCTTTTTAATTTCGATATAAACCAAAATAGGTGAAGCCCGTATCTCATGATGGGAATTTAAACATTTGAAAAATAGACTACTTTCGGCATGAAACAGCTCACTTACGTATTGACGTTGTCCTCGTTTTTGTTGCTAATCCATCGTTCGGATGCTCAAGAGAGCATCGCAGTTTTTGAGCGCTCTATAGTTGTTGATGGTAAGAACTATACGCTAGCCGAACGTATGGAACACTATGGTGTAGCAGGAGTAAGCATCGCAGTAGTCCGAGACGGTGCGTTAAGTTGGGCAAGGGGTTACGGGTACCTTCAAAAAGGCAAGCCGGAAAAAGTGAATACGGAAACGGTTTTTTCGGTGGGTTCGATAAGCAAAGTAGGCACAGCTGCAACCATTCTCCATCTTGTAGACCGGGGAGACCTGGACCTGGATGCTGATGTAAACACGTATTTGAGTCAATGGAAAGTACCTGAAAATAAGTATACAAAAAACCAATCCGTGACGCTCAGGCACATTATGTCCCATACGGCAGGTCTCACGGTACATGGGTTTGCCGACTTCCTGCCCGACGAGAAATTGCCAAATACAGTAGAGATCTTAAAGGGTACCTCTCCTGCCAAGAATAGCCCTGTATTGGTAAATATACCCATAGGCTCACAGTTTCGCTATTCAGGAGGCGGCACCCAGGTGTTACAACTCATCATTGAGGAAATGAGGAATGCTGAATTTCCACAGGCTACTCAAGCTCTATTATTCGAACCCCTGAACATGAATCGAAGCACTTATGAAAACCCTCTGCCTGAAGCACATGGTAACATAGCCAAGGCACACGACCGTAGGGGCAAACCAGTTGCTTTACCCAGAGGCTATCAAGCGATGCCCGAAATGGCGGCTTCCGGCTTATGGACGACCCCCTCAGACCTGACCAAACTTATTATTGCTCTAATGGAAAGTTACCACAGCCGTGGGGGCTTTCTATCTCAATCCACCACTAAGGACATGATGACAAAAGTGCTGCCCAGTGACTATGGCTTGGGTCCGGAACTTGAGGGGGCAGGATCATCAAAAAGCTTTTCTCATGGCGGGGCCAATGACTCTTATCGAGCCTTTTTCAGAGGCTATCTTGAAACAAAAAATGGTTTTGTCATCCTTACCAATGGAAACCGCGGGTCTGAGTTGATACGTGAAATCCACCCGGCCTTGATCAAGGCAGAGGGTTTTTAGACTTGCTATGGCTATATTTTACCCTTTTAATAAAAAGGCAACCACTTTATTTGTAAATGGCTGATACTATGTGTTAACAGCGCGGTTACCGTTTTACAGCCAATCTTCCAGATAGATTATGACCTATTTGACAGCATTTGTAAAGCAATTTGCTTGTAGGATTGGCGGTGGAGTATGAGATGGCTTATGATGAGTTGATGAGGTGAATGGTGCGGTATTGATTTAGAAGAAAGGTCTGTGAGGATACCGACCAAGGAATTAGAATTATGAGGACCGTTTCGCTTATAGACCTGCATCATTTATTCAGTGGATGAATCTGTATTTGTGATTAAAATACCCTAGGTAGGGTATTGACAAGGTAGTAGTGAGCCCGTTATATTACTTATCTTAATACTAATAAATATGTGCATTAATGGCCGGAAAATAATTGATAATTCGACAACAATTTGCCTCGGCTTATACACATGACCATTTAAAATAATCACCACGAATGTCAAAAAATATCAATGCCGATAGATCCAAGAGGATAATGACCTGGATCAAGCATAATCCTATGTTTGCATTGTCTATTTTCTATCTACTTACTTGTGTGTTGTTGGCTTTCTTTATTTGTGGGCATATCTGATGCCTTTTAATTTGAATATTTTAAACTATTCAGAGGTTAGTGATTTTTTACTTTTTGCATTTAAAAATCCATTCACCCTTATCTGTTGTATCATACTTCTTGGTTTTGCGGTATACTATTCTGTTCACTTAAAAAGGAGATACATTTACTTATCGCTTCTAATCGTCATTTTCATTTTTCCTATATTGACCGGAGGTTTAAGCGGTTGTTGTGCAAAGCAATACATAATACATGGAGAGAACAAATGCGGGTGTTTGTTTCCATTTGCCGGACGTCCTGATGAATATACCATGTATATAAAAGATAGTGTCAAACTTCAAGGTGTCAATTATTTACTTTCAACCCATCAATATTTGATCTTTGCCCATTCAACAGGTAAAGACGATGTAAAAGTTGAAATAATGAATGTTTCGGCTTTCATTAGAAAGACAAAACGGATCAACTAGCATTGAGCAAT
>JBCDHA010000624.1:0-2327 GCA_038750705.1 Bacteroidota bacterium | reverse complement strand
GGCAAAAATGGTTGGGAGAAAATCGTAGACTATAAATTATCAGAGGCAGAACAAGCTAAATTTAATGAAAGTGCGGAGGCTGTTCGTAAAATGAATAGTGTCCTGGGCGAAATGAGTTTAGTTTAATACGTACTCTAAAGGTTGAACTAATTAGATGTCCTATCTCTTTTTAGTTCAGCCTTTTATACCATCGCATGAGCCGATTTACATTGAACCGGGTGCTTACCTATTTCTTCAGAGGACTTCTTTTTGTTGTTCCTGTGGCGCTCACTATCTACATCATTTACCAAACACTCGATTGGCTGGACGGATTAATTCCCATCAATATTCCCGGTCTAGGCCTTCTGGTTATTCTCGCCGCAATCACCCTCCTGGGATATCTGGCCTCCTTCTTCATTACCAGGCCAATCTTCGTACAATTTGAGCGATATTTTACTAAAATTCCCCTGGTAAACATCTTATATAGCTCCATTAAGGACTTAATTGGCGCTTTCGTAGGTGATCAGAAAAAATTTAATATTCCTGTAACCGTAGCGCTTGATAGCAACGGTACTATTTTAAAAGTGGGTTTTATAACGAAGGATGATCTTTCGTCACTTGACCTACCCGGCTTTGTCTCCGTTTATTTACCGCATTCCTATAACTTCAGTGGTAACCATTTTCTCGTTGAAAAGGATAAGGTCAAGCGCTTAAATATGAACGCTTCTTCAGCCATGAAATTTGTGGTGAGTGGCGGTGTTAGCGGCCTCGAAGAGGAGGGTACGCCGTTATGAATTATAAACCTTAAGCCACCCGCTCACGGCCAGCTTCCATTACCGCATATTTTTTGATTTCTTCGAACGTGTTGGATTCCAGCGTATCTTCAGCTTTTCCAACGTTTTCTGGCGTAAACGCACCTTCCTGCTCCCACCATTTATGAGCATTTTCACGCGCCTCTTTTTTGTCAACGTCAAAAAGATTAATATATGAATCGGACACCATCCAGGCTTTCTCTACTGTACTGTGCTTCTCAAAGATCATGAATCGCATTCTGGTGGCCATTTCATCATCACCTTTGAAATGAGAAACAGTGTAAGACATGGTTTCAGGCTCTGTCATGATGTTGTCCCAAAACTTTTTAGATGAAACTACCTGCGCAGTGGTAAGTAAATACCCGTACCCTTTTTCTACGGGTTCCTTGCTTATGTCGCAAGAGGCTTTGAATTGTTTTTTCTTTTTACCGAAAAGATTGCTAATGAATGACATGTTGTTTTTAATTTGAGTTCTGACCATCGACTTAAAGTCAACCTAATATCAGACGTGCACCAAAAATCAAAGTTACATTAATTTTGATTTTTTCTGGCTTCGGCCACCCTTTCATATTGCCCTATAAACTCTTCCAATCGGGCTGCCGGAATCTTTTTTGCTATAATCTCCTTGTCCTTATTTAGCACATAAATGGTAGGGGTAGTCATAGCGTCATATACTTTTTGATAGTTAACCGTATACGTTCGAGGGCCATTTACATTTGTCCATTCACTTATGTTCATGGTAGCGATATAATCATTCATTTTTACGATGGAAGTATCCGCCGACACGCTAAATACGCCTACATCATATTTGGTGGCCTCGTGAAACTCTTTGAGTTTAGGTGTTTCCTTTTTGCAGTGTCCACAATCGGGATCGTAAAAGTAAATCACCGTGTAGTCATTGGTTAAACTGTAGAGTTCTTTCTTTTGAAGATGCTGATCTTGCATGATCAAATTAGGTGCTGGCATGCCAATAAGGCTTGATCTTAGCTGGTCTGCCCTTTCTTTCAGGTTCTTTTTTAATTGATCATTCGCCCAATAGTCCATCTCACCTGAAGCAAAGTAAGTGTCATATAAGTACACAAAGACTTTATCCAGCCCCATGATCTCCGGGTTTTGGTACTTAATAGTAGTGGTCCACACCAGATATTTGTAGGTATCTAAATCTCTTTTTGCTGTTTCTACCATTTTTGATATGGTTGTATTAATGGAGTCTGGGTCAGGTACAACTAGCCTGTCAAGGTATTCCTCCACTTTTTTTCGGTAAATAGGTTGTGACAATCTCAGAAGTGTTGGGTCTCCAAGGTCAAAGCTGTCCCAATAGTGCTCTCGATAAAAGCGGTATTGCCATTCACTTCCTTCCTTACTGTTTTTAGTTGTTGGAGGGTCAGGAATTTCCAGTCGTCGGTTGGCTTTCATTATAGTCGCCAGCACGCTCTCAGGATGACTGTTCAAAACTTCACTGATGTGTTTATCTACCTTGGCGCTAATTTTATCCAACTCGGAGCGAGCTTCTCTTTTGGCCTCTTCAGAAGCCAG
>JBCDHA010000623.1:0-2332 GCA_038750705.1 Bacteroidota bacterium | reverse complement strand
TGAATTCGACCTATGCCCACTTCTGTGAACCCGTGCTCTTAGGAACACATGCATCAGATAAACTTATTAGCTCCTCATCTCAATCTGCAATGAATTTAAGGTGTCGGTTTTCAATCTATAACCGGGTCGGTATCAAAAAAACAGTTTAGATAACGTTCCGAAATTTCGTTTAAGAATTCTTTGCCTTCGTTGATTATAATTTTTCATCACTCTCTAACACTCTTTATTAGTAATGAAAAATTTTCTTCGCTATGAAAACTCCTATTTTATTGATCAGTCTGTTTATTTTTTCTAATTGTGCGGCTCAACAACCTGCTTCAACCACCCGTGCAGAAAACACTGTAAACTCACAAGACGCAAAGTCCACAAGCTCAGAGGATAAAGCTGATATTACCGGAGTTTGGAAAATGACGATCACCACGGGCCGTGGCACAAGGGATAAGGAGTTGATTATTTCCTTGGAGAATGGTGAATATAAAGGTAAAAGTGATAAAAACGATTTTGATATTACCAGGAATGGGAGTCAATTAAAGTGGACTGATACAATCAATTCTCCAATGGGTAGCATGCAAGCTGAATTTTCAATGATACTAGAGGGTACGGAAATGACAGGAACCGTACAGGCTTCAGGCCGGACTTTGAATGTTGTGGGAAAAAGGGAGTAACTCAAGTCTATTAATAATGAAAACAGGAATACTTGCACTTATATTCTTAACCACCTTTTACGCAGACAACGCCTTGTGCATGTGCACTAATAATAGTGATGACAACAAGGCATTAATTGAGACCTTGTTAAAAGAACGAAATCATATTGATACACTGTTCGCCGAAGACGAACTCGTTCTAATCGAGGAAATTAAACAATCGCTGGAAAGAGAAATAACCGTTTTAAACGTAGACCTTCAACTGAAGGCATGTTACTTCAGAATAGTGCCTATCCTAAATGAGTATAAAAAACAGCTACAAAGCATTTCAAAGCAGTTACTTGCCGAATGTCTGATCGCTCACAGCCGGAAAATCAGCAAAAAAGACATTCAAAAATTAGAATTTATTACTAGCCCTTTACCACTAATTCTTCTTGCAGACGACAGGTTTATGAATTTGATTGAACTTTGAATCCAACTTAGTTATACTTCCTTTTCCTAAACCAGAAATCCATAAAAGTTAGGCTCAAAGTCAGTTTAGTATAGCTTTCAGAAAAGAAGTCCGTGAGGCCGTTTCCGCGCGATGCGCGTTCGCCAATAATTCTAAACACCCCGCTGCCTCCCAGTGGCAGGCTTAAGCCCGCAGTAAATCCGGCATTGTCCAACCCTTCTCCATCCAAAAGCAAATAGCTTTGCTCACCAAAAAAGCCAAAGCCATAGCTTACCCGGCTAAAGTAGGTTTCATTCTTGTAGTTAGGAAGTTTTTCAAAGCCTAAAGAAAGCCTTCTGCTATCACGCAGTTCGTAGCCATCTCCTGACAAAGATGATTCTGACCATAGATGAGTTTTGAAATCCATGTTGATTTGGATCTTATCTCTATGATTTAAATTAAGTCCGATACCAAAAGCATGAGGTAAGAGATAGTCCTCAGAGTCAATGGTTTCAAGCGCAATACTATCCACAGAAATTGATGTACCCGGGGCAGTTTCGGTAATAAAAAGGTCTCTTGAGCTTGATAGGTCGCTTTTAAGATCATACGTAGCGCCAATAATCAGATTAGAGCGGTTCATTGGTATTATGTATTGAAGCCCTAAGTCGAGTTTAACCGTATTCAAATAATTCTGATCTTCTATTTTAAGATTAAAATTACGGTCAAAGCTATTGATTTGTTGGTTGTTAATGATCGAACCAAAAATATAGGAAAAGTGTGCACCCACTGATAATCGGCTACTAATGTTTCTGCCATACCCGAAGTATGCTTCATTTAAACCTCCAGACCCCTCATACAAAATGTTATAAGTACCGGGAATACCATTAAAATCATCTCTGCCAAAAATGAAATATTCAACGTTACTATATTGCCTCAGACCAAATGATGCTCCTGATCTTTCTCCGGTTTTAAAAGCCATAGCTAAGTAGGGAAAGTCCAGACTGAGTTGAAAGCCGGTATCGTCTCCTTGATCTCTCCGAGCAAAGGATAAGCTTAAGCCGAACTCATTCAGAAAGCTGTAAGGGTAATTAATGGCACTGTAAGAGGCAGGGTTTAGGTTGTTGATGGTGTATCCACTTCTGCTCGCCATTCCAGTGCCACCTGTGATCAGCTGTTGACTTAAGCCTTTGTTATTAATATCCCCTACTCCGAAATACGTGTAAGGTGAGCCGGGCGCTTGTTGAGCTTGTACCAGACC
>JBCDHA010000622.1:0-2335 GCA_038750705.1 Bacteroidota bacterium | reverse complement strand
TATACTTTCGCCAATACCTTGGTGATCTCCGAAAAAGAGGGATGGGTAGCTGACACAAAGGGATTGCAAGAGAAAGCATATCTCTATCTCAAGATAGGCAGCGGTTTAGCGAGCCTTTGGCTACAGGACAATGTTCAAGTCGCCAATGTACAAGGGGCAGAGATGCTTGCTGTGGGACTGCCAGAAGCGATCGGACTGCAATTTGTCGAAAGTGTATTCGGAGAGGAAGCTGTTCGGTTATTGACGAAAAAGAAGATGGAACAGTATGGAAAAGACCGTAATAATGAACCTAATGTTGAACCTCCGTTACTTTACTCCGATGGGGCGGACTACCTGGAAATCAATAAGGGAGCTACTGCTCTCCATGGTCTAATTGCCGAGATAGGTTCGGAGCGATTTACTTCTATCTTACTGGAATGGACTGAGGCAAACAAAGGGCAGAAAGCCACTTTTAAGTCTCTGTATGAACAAATGATAAATGGTTTATCTGCCACATCACGGCAAAAGTGTGTGAAGAAATTTGAAACTATGGAGAGTGAGTTGATTTAAATCGACTCATTCTCCCATGCTTGACAATAACAATTTATGATTTATCTAATGCTCAAAAAAAAATGGTGTTTCAGGAGTCTGGCTATTTTTATAATATCCTCTGTGATCGGATGTAGTGATGATGACCAGATTTCTTCATTTCATGCATTGAAAGATAGGCTTGATAGCGATTATTACATCATCTCAGCAATCTCAAGTGAACCGGTAGATGTTAATATGGATGGCTCTAGGTCAAGAGATCTGTTGCTGGAAAATCCGGAAATAGCTCGCGCTTTTATTGAGCTCAATATTTTTGAGGATTCGAACATCTTCTTAGAGCATTGGCCAATCGAGTATATCGGAGTGCCTGCCGGCGAAGAGCTGGATTCCACACAATATAAGTCCCACTATTCCTTGAATTACGCGAGGTATGCCATTGCTAGTTATTTTGATTTCGACGCAGAGACGAATCACATAACACTCATTGATCCGGAACCGGTGATAGACTACACGGGAAAAGTAGACACACGATTTGTTTTCCCGGAATCTATCAGAATGGTAACAGATGATATAGTGGAAGCCATTTCCATAAGAAACCTTTATACAAAAGATGGCTATGTCACGGTAGAAATCACCGCTAATTATCAGAGATTATGATCAGCAAAATAGTAAAATTCGAACTTAAGGCTCGTTTTACGCAGCCATTGACCATCATCTATTTTCTCATGCTGGTGTTTCAAGGCATTTGGTACACCCAGGGAAGTTATAAGTACTATGTGAATGATGCTACTTTGATGAATGGTAGCGCCATTTTTTACAAGACGCTGGCCGGCGGAGGCATGCTGCTGTGTATCATCCTGGCGCTTATTACCGGCACGGTACTGTACAAAGATATTCAATACAAAACATCCGGGCTTATGTACGCCACCCCTGTGGATCAGAAGCGCTTTTTTCTGGGCAGGTTTATTTCGGCTTACCTGATTAATCTTATTCTGGCATCGGGGATCATGGTTGGTTTGGTACTGGCGCCTTATTCGGGAATCGGCACCCCGGATAAGTTTGGGCCTACGCCGTGGGTGCAGATGTTTCACGGCTTCTTCACACTTACCGCGGTCAATATCCTGATGCTGACGATGGTATGCTTTTCGGCTATTGTTTTCTTCAGAAAGATGGCTGCCGGTTATTTGAGTATCTTTCTGGTCGTATTATTTTTCATTGTTGGAGAGAGTACCAAAGAAACAGCATCCAACAGACTGGCTTATGAGCTCATCGATCCGTTTACCTACGTCTACACAGGACACCAAATGGACGACTTGCCGGCAACGAATAAGAACACGGCATTTCTGGGTTTTACGGCTACTTTCTTTTTGAATAGGTTGATATGGATTGGAGGCGCTTTCCTCCTTTTTTTCTTCGCCTACCGAAAATTCTCTTTCAAGCACTTTATCGCCAGTCCCGCCAAACGAGCGAAAACCATCATCGATATAGTAAAACCCCTGCAATTCAAGAATATAAAAGTTCCCAAGGCAGTACTGGACTTTTCTTCCCTTGAATTTATGCGGAAATTCTGGCGGTTATCCGTGTTAGAATTCAAAAATGTGGTGCGGCCTGTGAACTTCAAGATCATACTCGGCATCCTGGCGTTGATGTTCTTTCTTCAAAATGTCATGTGGAATGCCACCTACTATTTAGGTCCGACCCAACCGCTAACCTCCACTATGACTTACGTGCGCTTGCCGATGGGCTTCTTCATTACATTGTTGATAATGATATGGGCAGGAGAGCTCTTTTTTAAGGATCGTATTTC
>JBCDHA010000621.1:0-2352 GCA_038750705.1 Bacteroidota bacterium | reverse complement strand
TTATCCAAATTCACCCACTAGTACCTTTTCGATTTAGGTTTATTACAGGAATGGGAAAAATTTCAGAAAAACGTAATTTAGAAATAATTAGACGATTTGATTATGATCAGACTTCTGCTGTTACTGTCTCTGTTTTTTTCATTATCCGCCTCTACACCGATTCGACCGATTGAAGTTTGGATTGCAGATGACCTTGACTTCTTGGTTGAATTCTATAAAGAGCGACACCAAACTCCAGAAATATCATTAAGAGAGGAGAAAACGGCCAAAGTGCTGGCTTCAGAATTACGTAAAGTTGGGTTTGAAGTGACGGAAAATTTTGGTGGTTATGGCATAGTGGGAATTCTTAAAAACGGGAAAGGCCCTACAATTTTGTATCGAACAGATATGGATGCTTTACCAATGCCCGAAAAAACAGGATTAGAATATGCTAGCAGGGAAACCGTGATGCTTAATGGTAATGAAGTGGGAGCCATGCATTCATGTGGGCACGACGTGCACATGACCACTTGGTTGGGCACAGCCAGGGTACTGGCTGCTCATAAAAAGGAGTGGAAAGGGACTTTACTATTAATCGGTCAACCGGCAGAAGAGATTGGTGCTGGGGCACGGATGATGTTAGAAGCCGGACTCTATGAGAAATTCGGTATACCTGATTATGGCCTGGGGCTACATAGCAGCCCCACGATCAAAGCCGGGCAAATCGGAGTTGCCGATGGCTACACTATGGCCAACACCGAAATGATCGATATTGACGTTTTTGGTGTGGGGGCTCACGGGGCATCACCTCATATGTCCATTGACCCAGTGGTTATCAGCAGTATGATCATTATGGAATTACAGACTATCGTAAGTCGTAATGTGAAACCCATTGACGATGCCGTAGTAACAGTAGGTGCGATCCAAGGGGGAACCGTGGGCAATATTATTCCGGATCAAGTGAAGCTCAGACTCACCGTCCGTACTTTTAGAGAGGAGGTACGTCAGCTGATACATAAAAGGATTAAAGAAGTATGCAATGGAACCGCAATGGCTGCGGGCTTATCCAAAGAGAAATGGCCTATAGTGCATATTCCCGAAAAGTTTACTCCTGCCAATTACAATCACCCGGAGCTGACTAAAAGAGTTGTAAAGTCTGCTGAAGAATCTTTGGGCAAGCAAAATGTAGTTTATGCGGAACCACAACTCGTTGGTGAAGACTTTGCCTTGTACGGGAGTACGGAACACAGGGTACCCACAGTGCTATTTTGGTTGGGAACGGTATCGCAAGAGAAAATCGATAATAATGACTTACCAGGTTTGCATTCCCCTTTTTATTATCCTGAACCCCGAGAATCTATCGAGACCGGAGTAAACGTTACCAGTTCCATTTTGATTGACCTCTTCAATGGTTAAAAGTCGACCTGCCCTTCCGGCTTATCTTGGGTCAACTTGAGAAAGAGTTGTTTCTTGCCATTCTTTAGGTTGATGACATTACTTTGAGAGGGAAATAACTCCATAAAGAAATCCGCTTTCACCTGTACCGTTGATATTGATTTTGGGTATTGAAAACTAAATACCAAAAAATGTGCGTCGTTCTCTACTGAAGATCCGGAGAATGAGAATATTACAGATTCACCGTTTATAGCTAGCAGCAACCTTTGCTGAAAGTAGTTTTCTAATTTCTCTTGGTTTCTGCTGGAATCTTTAATCAAAGTATAGTTGGGATCGAAGTTCTTCAGGCAGTCTTCCAGATCATCGGAAAAAACTTTTATCGTAATTTTTTGTGCATTTAGATCCACATCAACAAGCGATAAGTAGATCGCATGGTCTTCCGAGAAGAGGGGAGCCGCTACCGTTAAAAAGATGAGCCATCTCATGATCGAATATAAACAAGTCTTTTAGCATCACCGATAAAGACGGTTAAATTAAACACTACAAATAGGAAACTATTATTGAGTTAACTCGTATTACTACAAATAGGAATTTATTTTCGGTATGAAGAAGTATCAGTTAGGTGAATTTGAGGAAGTGGTTATGCTTACGGTGGGCGTGCTCTATGGAGAGGCCTATGGGGTTTCCATAAAAAATGATATTGAAACGCGGCTGAACCGAAATGTAAGTGTTGGCGCACTGCAATCGGCGTTAAAGCGGTTGGAGAATAAAGGATATTTAAGGTCAAAAGAAGGGGAGTCAACGGCCGAGCGCGCCGGTCGGCCAAAAAGGTATTTTTACATAACAGCGAGTGGCAAGCGTGCTTTGGAATTTGTTCGAAACAGTAGGAATAACCTATGGGATGCGATTCCCCAGGTAGTGCTTGATTTAAAAATAGCCTACTCAAACTAGGTGAAGGTTAACAATACGAGTCCTCCT
>JBCDHA010000620.1:0-2354 GCA_038750705.1 Bacteroidota bacterium | reverse complement strand
TAATTGACCAATTCTAAAAGGGTAAAAGCCAAAATGCTCTGAACAAAGAAGAAGATGGACACACCCCAAACAACGGTACCTGCCAGTAAACTAAAACCAGCGGTTAAGGCGCCGGCAAAAAAGATAGGTAAAAGGGTAAACCAGATCATCGCATTGCCCGGATCGAGTGATGGCCTCCCTTTTCTCTTTAACCTGTCATTTTCCAAGTGCCATGAGTGAATGTAACCTTGTACAACAGATCGAACCCAAAAGGCATAGAATGATTCATTTTTTCTTGAAGTTGCCGGGTCAGCCGGCGTTGCCACCTGAACGTGATGTCCACGGTTATGCTCGATATAGAAGTGCATGTAGCTCACCGTCATAAGTAATAACTTGCTGTAGAACCGTTCTAGAGCCGCTTTTTTGTGGCCAAGTTCATGCGCTACGGTGATACCTATGCCTCCGGTAACAATGGCGAAGCTGAGCGTAAAACCTATCCATTCTATCTGCGTGTTTAATGTGCCTAACGCTACCACATAACAACCCCAAATGACAAAACCTACCTGGAATACCGCCCAGATGTAGGTTATAAAGCGGTAGTAGAGTTCATTGGAAATGATAGAAGCCTTTTCCTTGGGTACATTAGAGGTGTCAATTCCAAATAACTGATCGATTATAGGGAGAATAATAAATGCATGCGCCACCGCCATGTAATTCCACCAGCCTCCAAGGTAATATCCGGTTATTGCCAAGGACGGGAAAATGAAGGCACTGAAAAAACCAAGTTTCTTGAATACACTCATACAGTTAAAAATAGCAAAAAATGAAAAGCTAGAGCGGTTTATATACCGTAATTTTTTGATAACCGCTCAACTACATAGTCAAACAAATAAGCATTTTAAAGAATAGGCTGTGATGGAAGATATCCAGATTACCCATACGCATGATAAATGGTTAAATACATGATGTAACTACCAAAAATAAGGTGAATAATAGGTAAGAGATAAGAAAGTATATTATTTCATATTTTGAATGAAGAGAGTCTTGCATGAGCAAGATATGTGTAGACTTCGGTGATAATAAATGTCAATAGATGGCTCATGAAGAAACAAAAATTTAATCAAAGCTGTAGGCTTTGATTAAAGTCTAATATTGCAACTATTTCTCTAATATGATAATGTAGGAAGTTTTATTCACAGGTAATTTCACTAAATACTGTAAGCTCGGTAGCTTCGTTTTCAGTGTAAATTTCAGGGCGGAACAATAAAAATTTATCAATAGCATGACCTCTTGAACGCGCTGATACTTCCATGGTATAAGTACCTGCATTATCGAATTGTACGAATATGAGATGCGCATCATTGTCAGAAGTTCTGGCTTGCCATTTAAAATCCAGATCACTACCGCTTCTGTACACTTTAAACCAGCCATCGGAAGAAGCACCTTCGGGATTTGGTGTTTTTCCGGTTCCCCTTGGATAAACAATACTGCCGTTTGATCTTTCTCCGTAGAAATCATCGGCATCAGCAAATCTTAACCAGCTATCATTGGCTTCCGTGCCGTTGTCGCCTTCTTTTACCGCTGATCTCCATATGAAACGATAAGTGCCGGGAGTATTGATTTTTATTTGGTAAGTAGCCAATCCGTTTCCTGGATTTCCAAAGAAATTGTCCCCTTCCCAAAGCATGAAACCTCTGCCGGTTGAATTGGACAAATCACTGATTAAAGACCATTCGTTTTCAAATTCAGCATCTTCGAATTCAACAAGGACAAAGCTACTGTCTTCCTCAAACAAAAGACTTGTAGTTTCTTCACAGTCTATTCCAGAGGGTACGTCATCGGAATCGTCGTCACCACATGATGTAAAACAAATAGCTCCAATAAGTATCCAAACCGGTAAATTCTTCAAATTGTCAAACATTGCGTTCTTGTTATTTAGTGCGAATAATACCTTTTTAATCCATAAAATCAAATTAAAAAGATAGAATAACTTACAGCGGTTTAAATTGCTCAAATGTCTCTTTACAATCGAAGCAATGATGAATAGAACGACAAGCTGTGGGGCCAAAAGGTGATCTTAATTCTGTGTTGGTACTGCCGCAGTTAGGACATTTTACATGTTGAAGAATATCAAGGTCGACAATGAGATTATGCTTTGGTGGTGGGGCCAAACCAAATTCTTTTAAGGCTTGACGACCCTTCTCAGTGATTTTATTGGAGTTCCATGATTGTGCGAAATTCACATCTACTTTAACTTCCTTAATACCATGTTTTTGAAGAACTTCGATAATATCATTCTTCATGTAATCAATGGCGGGACATCCTACAAAAGTTGGTGTCATAGCTACCTTGACGTTGGATTCGGCGACATCTAT
>JBCDHA010000619.1:0-2382 GCA_038750705.1 Bacteroidota bacterium | reverse complement strand
ATTCACGTTGGGTTCTGCTTCGGCAGTTAATCCGTTACCAATAGAATTACAAAAATTTGATGGCGAAACAATCGATGGTGATAACTACCTTGAATGGATAACTGCTTCAGAATTAAATAATGATTATTTTGAATTACAGCGATCTGCGGATGGTATTTCTTATGAAACAATAACGAGAATAGAAGGCCAGGGCACCAATACAGGTAGAACCACATATCAATATGTCGATACCAATCCTCTTGGAGGGTTCAACTATTACAGATTAAAACAGGTAGATATTGATGGTACAGTAACTGTATTTAACGAGTCGGAGTGGATAGTTCTACTCACAATTACCTCTGATATAGAATTTGGGGTGAAAGCCTATCCAAATCCAACGGTACAAGGCAACATCAATCTGAAGCTAAGTGCAGACCAAAATTTACCAGTAGTGGTTCAAATGCTGGATGTCTATGGAAAAATAGTCTTCCAAAACCAGTATGGACCGGGTGAATTTACAAATGATGTAAGTATAGACCCTGTACAAAGCTTACGTCAAGGTGTCTATGTTATTTTAGCAGAGCAGAATGGCGTAAAGCTTACCAGAAGAGTTATTATAACTGAGTAAGTAGAAGAGAACTACTGAATTTTTATTGAAACAAGTTAATCAAATGGCAGGCAACCAAGCCTGCCGTTTCTGTTCTAAGCCGGCTTTGACCTAGACTGACCTTGCTCCATCCTGATTTTTGTGCTAAACCGACTTCAGTTTCGGTGAAATCTCCTTCAGGGCCTATGAGGATATAGTTGACACCTTTTCCAATGTTATGTGAGAGCATGACACTGTTACTTGTGTCCACATACGCTATCGACTTGAAATCTGCATTGAGTTTGACCGTATCTTCAAAGGCTGAAATATCATTTATTTTCGGGAGACGGCATTTTAATGACTGCTTCATTGCAGCTACAGCTTTTTTCTCAAGTCGTTCAATCTTGACAACAGTTCTTTCACAATTTGTGGTCTTTAGAAGCGTAATTTCATCTACACCTATTTCAGTTGCCTTTTCAATAAACCACTCTAAACGATCCGTATTTTTTGTAGGGGCAATGGCTATATGAACCGAGAAATCTCTTCTCTCTTCTTCCTTTTTTTTATCGATTTTAAATTCGCACCTGACGGGGTCGTCTTTGGTTATTATACCTGAGTAAAGGTATCCTTGACCATCAGTGATGTGAATCAGATCATTTTGTCTTTTGCGTAATACTTTTACGCAATGCCGTGATTCCTCCCTATCAAGATACGTGGCTCCATGTACCAAATCAGGTTGATAGAAGAGCAGCAACTAAGCGTATTTTTGAGATAAACCTGATACAAAATTAATGTATTCTTGCTGAGCGTCTTCTTTTGATGTTCCTTTTAGCTTAACCCAGGCATCAAATTTAGCGATAGCTTTAAAGTCAAACCCACCTGGTCTTGGTTCGTTATTATCTCCTTCCGTAACCTGCTTATAAAGAGCATAGAGCTTTAGCAGTTCGTCATTACTCGGCCTTTTAGTAAATGTCTTGGTAAGCGCAACGGCCTTGTCAAATTCTTCGTTCATGGTTGTTTAATTAAAAAAGGCTAAGTAAGAGGTTACTTAGCCTTGTAAGTGATTTTATTATTTACCTACCTATCTTCAACGCTAACATAAGGCCTTGAATTCTCACCGGTGTATATTTGTCTAGGCCTTCCGATAGGTTCGTTATTTTCTCGCATTTCTTTCCACTGGGCGATCCACCCAGGCAGACGTCCCAAGGCAAACATTACTGTAAACATATCTACAGGAATGCCCAATGCCCTGTAAATAATACCCGAATAGAAGTCCACATTAGGGTAAAGGTGGCGTTCAACAAAATAATCATCATTCAGCGCTACATGTTCTAATCCTTTTGCGATGTCCAGTACCGGATCATTCACGCCTAATTTATCAAGTACATCATCGGCGGCCTTTTTAATGATTTTCGCTCTGGGGTCAAAGTTCTTATAAACGCGGTGTCCGAAACCCATTAACCTGAAAGGATCATTTTTATCCTTAGCTTTAGCCATCCATTTATCAGTATCTCCGCCATCATTTCTTATTCCCTCTAACATTTCGATAACTGCCGAATTTGCACCACCATGCAGAGGTCCCCAAAGGGCATTAATACCTGCTGAAATGGAGGCATATAAACTTGCCTGGCTTGATCCTACAATTCGAACTGTTGAGGTAGAGCAGTTTTGTTCATGGTCTGCATGCAGAATGAGCAGTTTGTCCAGAGCATTTGACACTACCGGGTCTATTTCGTAGTCAGCTGCCGGCAAAGCAAACATCATTTTTAAAAAATTCGAGCAGTAGTCCAAATTGTTATCAGGGTAGTTCACAGGAT
>JBCDHA010000618.1:0-2387 GCA_038750705.1 Bacteroidota bacterium | reverse complement strand
GCGCCTCTCACATGCTTGCGCTGAACCTTAAGCACAGGTAGCACCATCGTACATACGGGTCTCGTACTACACAGTTCGTCATTATCACGTTAAAGCCCGCTCAACTTCTTGAGCTATATTCACCGTATTAAGGCAGACATAAGGTGTATTAGTGCATACTTGATCGGATACACACCATACCCGGAACGTTGAAGCTTTCGGCCCTATCCGCCCTTTAACCCCTGCGTACTACACACTCCCTATCTTCAAATCTTCAAATGAAATGTGCTTCCATGACACGCTCAACCTTGTTCGCCTAAGGCGTGCCTGGCAGGTGGAAATTTTATGATCAAGCAAATTAAAAGCGAAACAGGGGGCTGGCTATATGGATGAAGCCGTCTCAAAAAGGGCATTCCGAATATTGTAAAGGAATGCCCCCTTTCATAAGCAATATTTCTTCAAAAGCCCCCCTCCCAGCTTAGGATTAATCCTTTCAGCAACTTCAAAATCTTTACATGCGTTTGCTGAGTTTCCCAACGCCAGAAAGGTTTTTCCTCTGCGAACGAAGACATCGCTATGGTTAACCCCAAGGCGAATGGCTTTGTTAAAATCAACAACGGCCTTGCTGTTTGCCCCGAGCCGCTGATAAATGATACCCCGGTTAAAATGAGCCTGCTTAGAATCTTCTTTTTTTGCAATTACATAATTCATGTCACTTAAGGCTCCTGTGTTATCTCCAATCTGAGATCTGATTATAGCTCTATGATAATAGGCATTTACGTGTTTAGGATTGATCTTGATTGCCTGATTTATATCCGGTAAGGCCTTATAATATTTAACCTCTTTAATGTAAACTCGGGCACGGCCATAGAACGCCTCGAAGTTATCTTTACGTCTAAGCCTCAGAGCTTCTGAATAGTCAATAATGGCGCCCTTGAGGTAGTAATCATCGTGTTCATAGCACCTGGCACGCCCCAGATGGCTTGCTATGGTATTTTTGATATTCAGACTTTGTGAATAAAGCTCTATAGCTTCATCAAACTTCTCTAATTCCTCCTTTGATCTCGCGAGATTATACAAAATTCGCCAGTTTCCACGATCAATTTTATCGGCTCTCTCAAAATGAAATTCAGCTTTTTTATAGTCACCCTGCTCGAAATATTTTTCCCCCAACTCATAGTTATCCATACAGGACGTTAAGAAGATAAGCGGCAACAAAAGACTTAATAGGATCTTCATAACTATAAATTTAGTTATAAATCCTTTCTTATGTCTGCTTTCTCAATATTTCGTATAAAAGTTCTTGGTCTAAGAGGTCAGAAAACGCCTGGTAAGGTATTCCCTTTCTGGTGGCATACTCCGTCAGCAAACTTTTGATTGTTTTAATAATCTCTTTTTTATTCCATGGCTTAGCTATGTACCTATCAATACCTCCAAGGTTGATAGCCTCAATGGTATCCTGATGGGTTGCCTGGCCTGTAAGCAGCACCTTTCTGGTATTAGGAAAGCGCGAGTCCTCTTCAATTTTACTCAATAGCTCTACCCCGCTCATTTCTGGCATAACCTGATCGGATACCACAATTGCAACAAAGTCTCCGCGTTCATCGATTTCGTCCATAAGCTCAAGCGCCTCGGAAGCTGAATCACATACCTCTACATTCAGTTTATCATCAAAAATGGCCAAATCCTGTTCCAATGCATTCAAAACTTCCTGTTGGTCGTCAATACAAATAATATGAAGTTGATCCATGGTTTTTCATTTATTGATTATAGGGATATAGATCTTAAAATGGGTACGGCCGGCTTGGCTTTCCAATTCTATTTTCCCATTGTGTTCACTAATAATTCGCTTGGAAATGGTGAGGCCAAGACCGAGACCAAACGATAAACCTCCAACCTTGGTAGTAAAATTTGGCTGAAATATCTTTTCACTGAGTTCCTGTGGAATACCGGGCCCGTTATCTGTTATGGTTACCAAAATTGATTTTTCGCTGTTAAAAGTTGCCACCTGAACTTTAGGGGCCTCCGTACCACTATGAATTAAACTTTCAACAGCATTTTTTATCAAATTAATCCATACTTGTATTAATTCACCTGAACACGCTTCCGTCAATGGTAAATCCGGCTTAAAGCGCTCCTCAACTTCAACATTTTTTGTCATGCTCCTTAAGATGGCCAATGCCTCCTGAACAGTTTTATTAATATCAGTATCAGCGGTCCAGTTTTGATTGGCCACGCCCACACTCTTTACGGATTTTATGACATGACTTGAGTGGGTAGTTGCAGTATGCATGTCATGAAGTGAATAACCCAGTTCCCAAAAGGAAGCTATACGCCGTGCCCTTTCGCTACTTGCACGGCTTTTTCTTTTTATTTCGTCAGGCGACACGCCGGCACGCGCAAGTATC
>JBCDHA010000617.1:0-2404 GCA_038750705.1 Bacteroidota bacterium | reverse complement strand
ATAAGCTCTGAAGATAGTTTCGTCATTCTTCATTACTAAATCCCAAAGTTTAAAATTGTCCCAGTCACTTTGGAAAACATCGTCAGGGTGGCCTAATTCAGGTTTAGGCGTAATATCCATATCACTGAATTTTACTTCAATAGGAGGGACATCGATTTGGATATAACCTCCGGCTTCAAAATCCATTGTTTCGCCTTCCGGAAGACGCATAACAAACTCTTTAATGAAAGTAGATACATTGTAGTTAGAGACCACCGTTGTATCCCACTTTTTGATACCGAAGATTTCTTCAGGAATACGTATCTCCATATCCTGCTTCACCTTCACCTGGCACGACAATCTTACATGCTCTTTTTGCTCTGCACGGCTTAAATGACCTACCTCAGTGGGTAAAACATCTCCTCCGCCCTCGTCTATGATGCACTTACACATGGCACACGTACCACCGCCACCACAGGCAGATGGTAAAAATAGCTTTTGAGCAGACAGTGTAGAAAGTAATGTCGAACCTGCTGTAGTTACAATAGGATTATCCTTGTCACCATTCACAATGATATTCACCGGCCCGGATTGTACTAATTTTGATTGTGCGAACAGCAGAATCAAAACCAAAAGCAAAATAATTACTGTAAATGCTACTATCGAGGTAAAAATAACCGTACTCATATCAGGCTAATTTCTTTTCTAAATTTTTCTCTTTAAAAGGATTACAAATATATTGACGAAAAGTTTATTCTTGCCATTACCTGGTTCTTATTTTTAACTCTTGTTTAGCCTTCTACCGTGTTTCAGGTTGTTAAATTAGACATATGATCATCAATCCGGCAGATCGACTTAGTCATGTATCTGAGTATTATTTTTCAGAGAAATTGAGAGATATTGCCAGGTTAAATCAAGGCGGCGCCAATATAATAAATCTGGGTATTGGTAGTCCGGATCTTCCGCCTTCACGTGAAGTGATTCTAACCATGAATGAGTGGGTTGAGGAAAAAGATGCACATGGATACCAGAGTTACATCGGCCTGCCGGAATTAAGGGAGCAAATAGCAATATGGCTGCATGAACATTACGCTGTAAGTTTCAAATACGAAAATGAGATACTTCCTTTGATTGGTTCTAAGGAAGGCATAATGCATATATCGATGGCATTTTTGAGCCCCGGAGATAAAGTACTCATTCCTAACCCCGGATATCCAACTTATGCTTCTGTTTCTGAGTTGGTTCAGGCTGAAGTTATAAGCTATGACCTGGATGAAGCTTCAAAATGGGAAATAAACTGGGATAGTTTTGAGCGATTGCCGCTTAGTGATGTCAAACTCGTGTGGGTAAATTTTCCTAATATGCCCACCGGGGCGCGAGGTTCTATAAAACAATTTAAAAGACTTATCGACTGTGCAAAGAAGTATGGTTTTCTTATTGTAAATGATAACCCATATGACAAGCTCTTCAGCGGGCAGGGGTTGAGTATTTTTCAAGTTGACGGTGCAAAAGAGGTATGTCTTGAGCTTAGTTCCCTGAGTAAGTCGCATAATATGGCGGGCTGGCGATTAGGATGGGTAGCCGGACATGCTGATTATATTCAAACCATATTAAAGGTAAAAAGCAACATGGATTCCGGTATGTTTTTACCAATACAAAAAGCTGCAGTCAAAGCGCTTAAGCTACCTGAAAAGTGGTACGAAGATTTGAATGACATTTATGCCGGGCGCCGAAAGCTGGCGCTCGGGATTATGCAGTTATTAGCGTGTAAATTTGATACCGATCAAGGGGGATTATTTGTTTGGGGAAAGGCGCCTGAATACATTCCCAGTGTTTCGGACTGGATAGATCAAATTATAGATAAGGCCAGGGTATTCATTACCCCAGGGTTCATCTTTGGTAGCAATGGAGAGCGATATATAAGAATCTCGTTATGTGCTAGTGAAGAGATTCTAAGGAAGTCACATCTCCGGATTTCTGAGTTTATGGATTCCCGGGTATGAAAGTAAGTGTGATTGGTCTCGGGTTAATGGGAGGGTCTTTTGCTTTGGCTCTAAAGCAGAATGATTCCGGTGCGCTGATCTATGGAATAGATGAGAACAAAGATCATGAAGCAGCGGCCATTAAGAATAATATAGTTGATACATGTGTGCCGCTTGAGGAAGGTATATCGAAGTCTGAAGTTATTATCATAGCCACTCCGGTTGATACCATATCCTATTTACTGCCACAAGTTCTGAATTTAATGTCACCCGAACAACTGCTTATTGACCTGGGGAGTACAAAAAGCTACTTATGCGAAAGCGTAAAAAACCATACACTGCGGGGCAGATATGTTGCTGCCCATCCTATGGCCGGAACAGAGAATACAGGGCCGCTGGCTGCCTTTGCTACCTTATATGAAGGTGCAATCAACGTAGTTTGT
>JBCDHA010000616.1:0-2411 GCA_038750705.1 Bacteroidota bacterium | reverse complement strand
TAAAGGTTTCCCACCTGTTAAAATCGATTGTATACGTTCCAGTGTTTTCTTTTCACCTGTTAGAGAAAGAAATGCCTCTCTTTCTAAATCAAGCAGGTATTGTTCAGAAACATGCTGTGAATAGGATAAATCCCCACCGCACATCACATAAGCTATCTTATGGGCTATCTTAACATCATGATCAGAAATATAATTTCCCATACGCATGCCATTGACACCTGCCATGAATAATGCCATTCCCGTTTTCCCATGTACCTTAATATTAGTAGCCTGAATAGGTTTGGTATACCCGGCTTCTGCTAGTTCAATGACTGCCGCTTTTGCATCTGCAATCTGACGATCACGGTTAATGGTTATATTGTCTTGCTCTCGGATAATGTGCATATCAATAGCTTCTTGAGTAGAAGTGGCTACTTTTGCTGTAGCTATATTCATGAAAGCATTTTGCAGTGCATTCAGCTCCACATCGCCGGTTTCTACTGCATCAGAAACTCTTTTGGTTAGCTCTTTAGTGCCCCCTCCTCCTGGAAGTAAGCCAACGCCAACTTCAACCAATCCAATGTAGGTCTCAGCGGCGGCCTGAACTTTATCTGCATGTAGCGTCATTTCACAACCACCTCCCAGCGTAAGACCATGAGGCGCAACCACCACAGGAACGCTGGAATATCGCACTCGCATCATCGTATTTTGGAAATGACGGATCATAAAGTCAACCTCATCAAATTCCTGTTCAATGGCATACATGAAAACCATTCCAAGGTTTGCTCCTGCCGAAAATTGAGCTCCCTGGTTACCAATAACGAGCCCTTTATAATCTTTTTCAGCCATATCTATGGCCTTGTTAATTCCTTCTACAACTTCACCTCCTAGGGTATTCATTTTGGTATGAAATTCCACCCCAAGTACATCATCTCCCAAGTCGAAGATGGTAGAACCGGAATTAGTCCATACTACCTTACTGTCTCTAATATTATCAAGAATAATATATTCCTCGGCCCCTGGTACCGGTTTGTACTCTTTGGAAGCGATATCATAGTAATGCCGGACGCCGTTCTTGGCGGTGTAAAATGATTCAACCCCGGTCTCAAGCATGTCGTACACCCACTGATTAGGCTTATAGCCCATCTCTTCCATTTTTTCAATGGACTTCTTGACACCAACCGCATCCCACGTAGCGAACGGCCCCATTTCCCATCCAAATCCTGAGCAAATGGCATCATCAATTTTATACAACTCATCTGCAATCTCCGGAATGCGGAAAGTAACGTATTTGAAAAGGGCATAGAATGAATCACGATAGAATTCACCTGCTTTATCCTTTCCGGCAAATAGCACCTTGAACCGCTCTTTTAGAGAATCAATGGTTTTAGTGGTTTCAAGGGTGGCAAATTTGGCCTTTTGTTTAGGTTGGTATTCCAAAGTGTTTAAGTCCAGAGTCAGAATTTCAGTCTTACCGTCCTTCTTGGTTTTCTTATAAAAACCCTGACCTGTTTTATCTCCTAACCACCTATTTTCCTCTAGTTTACCTACTACTTCCGGTAATTTGAAAGTATCTCGTGATTCATCATTTGGCAACCCTTGATATAAGCCGTTCGCCACTTTAATAAGTGTATCCAGACCAACGACATCAGAGGTTCTGAACGTTGCAGACTTTGGTCTACCGATTACCGGACCCGTAAGCTTATCAATCTCATCCACATTCAGATCAAGCTTATGCATGGTATCAATCACCTTTAAAATGGCGTAAATACCTACCCGATTAGCAATAAATGCCGGTGTATCTTTACAGAGCACAGTGGTCTTTCCTAAATACAGATCTCCATACTGCATAAAGAAATCTATGATTTCAGGGTCTGTTTTTTTAGTAGGAATGATCTCTAACAACTTCAGGTACCTAGGTGGGTTAAAGAAGTGTGTACCGCAGAAGTGTTTCTGAAAATCTTCGCTTCTGCCTTCCAGCATGAAATTGATCGGAATCCCGGAGGTATTTGATGTAATCAACGTACCGGGCGTTCTATGCGCTTCGACTTGATCGAAGACGATCTTTTTGATATCCAGATTTTCTACAACTGCTTCAATAATCCAATCGCAATCCTTAATTCCGGACATGTCGTCAGAGAAATTGCCTAAAGAAACACGGCTGGCAAATTTCTTATGGTACAAAGGTGATGGCTTAGACTTCACAGCAGTGTCAAAGGACTGCTGCACAATCCTGTTTTTCACCACTTTATCGTCCAAACTAAGTCCTTTTGCTACTTCCTGATCATTTAACTCTTTGGGAGCTATGTCTAACAGCAGCACCTCTAAACCTATATTGGCAAAGTGACACGCAATTCGTGAACCCATAATCCCGGATCCAAGTACAGCTACCTTTTTAATTCGTTTGCTCATTCGTTTGTTGAGTATATATT
>JBCDHA010000615.1:0-2413 GCA_038750705.1 Bacteroidota bacterium | reverse complement strand
GTAAATGCAAGGCCTATGCAGCCTACGCAAACAGCAATAAATGCCCATAAAGAATAATTGAATCTACCGAATGTCAAAACGTAAAAAAATTATCACGCGTTTTTGAGAGCAAGCTTGATCAATTCCTCCAATGTAATTGTATTTCCTGAATTTTTCAGGATGCCATCAATACTTTTTTCGGCAGCGTTTTTATTGATTCCCAACGTTACCAAAGCAGATAACGCTTCACTCTTCACCGTATTGCGCGGGGCAGAAACGATTTCTTTTCCCGCAGTTTCAAAGCCTTCTTTTCTGATTTTATCCTTGAGCTCCAGGATTACTCTTTGGGCTGTTTTAGCTCCTACTCCCTTAACGCTTTGGATAGTTTTTACATCTTCATTGGCGATGGCTTCTTTCAGTTCAATACTTGATAACGAAGATTGAATCATAAGTCCGGTACTCGGCCCTATACCTGAGATAGAAATAAGATGCATGAACATGGCTTTCTCACTTTCATCACTAAACCCGTACAATGTGTGCGAGTCTTCTTTTACATGCAGATACGTATGAATTAAGGTGTTCTCTTTGTCTTTTAGGTCGCTGTAGGTGGACAAGGATATGTTTACGTGATATCCTACTCCACCCACATCAAGCAAAATATGGGTTGGCTCTTTTAAAGCTAGCTTACCTTTTAAATATGCGATCATTTGCTCTTCTTCTTGTCAAATGTTTGCGCATCTACAACAGCTATGGCTGCCATATTTACTATATCGCGAATAGAACTGCCCAGCTGTAAGATGTGTACCGGTTTTTTCATACCTAGAAGAATAGGGCCTATAGCCTCTGCTCCGCCAATTTCCATAACCAGTTTATAGGCGATGTTCCCGGAAGCCAAATCAGGAAAAATAAGGGTATTGGCCCCTTTCTCAGCCAAGTTGCTAAAGGGATAATTCTCCTTTTGAATACTTGTATTAAGTGCCACATTAGCCTGAATATCACCGTCGATGATAAGTGCAGGGTTCCTTTCCTGAGCAATCTGGACTGCTGTACGGGCCTTATCGGGAACATAGCCTTTAGACGTACCGAAGTTAGAATAAGAAAGTACGGCCATCCTTGGTTCGATATCAAAAAACTTTACCCCCCGTGCTGTCATTTGTATAATATCAGCCAGTTCTTCAGGGTTAGGATCTACATTAACGGTAGTATCTGAAAAGAAGAATGTGCCATTTTTGTTCATAATAATGTACATTCCTGCCACGCGGCGATGTTCCTCGCTTGTGCCTATTACCTGTAGTGCCGGTAAGATTGTTTTGGGGTAATCTTTGGTGAGCCCGGAAATAAAGGCATCCGCCTCTCCGTTTTCCACCATCATACAACCAAAATAATTTCTCTCTCGCATCAACTTGACAGCATCATATTTAGTGAGACCCTTTCTTTTGCGCTTTTCGTAAAGAGCCTCGGCATAAGTATGAATTCTGTCATTTTCATCATAGTTATCAATGATCTGACACCCTGGTAATTCTAAATTGTGCTCTTCAACCAGAGATTGGATGACGTCTTTGCGCCCTAGAAGGATAGGCTTAGCAATACCTTCATCTTGTATTGTTTGTGCCGCTTTTAATATTTTTAGATCGTGAGCCTCGGCAAAAACTACACGTTTTGGATTTTTCCGGGCTCTACTGATCACCCTGGACATTAACTTTTCGTCAATACCTATTCGCTTTTGCAGTTCAACATGATAGCTTCCCCAGTCTGATATATGATTTTTAGCCACACCGGAGGCTATGGCTGCTTTGGCCACTGCCGGGGAAATTGTGGTTATTAATCTTGGATCAAGGGGTTTGGGTATCAGGTAATCTCTGCCGAACTGGATGGTACTGTCACCATATGCCTTGTTCACCATCTCAGGAACAGGTTGTTTAGCTAAATCTGCCAGCGCTCTTACCGCTGCTAGTTTCATTTCTTCATTAATACTAGTGGCTCTTACATCTAATGCACCCCTGAAGATATAGGGAAAGCCAAGCACATTATTTACTTGGTTAGGATGATCTGATCTTCCTGTGGCCATAATTATATCTTCCCGGGTATCCATGGCCATGTTATAGGCTATTTCCGGGTTTGGGTTAGCAAGGGCGAATACAATGGGTTTATCGGCCATTGTTTGGATGTCTTCAGGGTCCAGGATATCAGCCACTGAAAGTCCAAGAAAAAAATCCGAGTCTTTAATGGCTTCTTTGAGATCGGTCAAATCCAGATCTGTGGCAAACTCACTTTTCACGGAGTCCAAATTATTACGATCACTGCGGATAACACCCTTGCTATCACACATGATGATATTCTCCTTTTTAGCTCCCAAAGAGCAATATAATTTGGTGCAGGCGATGGCCGCCGCTCCGGCTCCATTTACTACTATTACAATATCCTCGATTTTCTT
>JBCDHA010000614.1:0-2420 GCA_038750705.1 Bacteroidota bacterium | reverse complement strand
TTCCCCTGCGCGAAAGAAGAGAAGACATTCCGTTGTTGGCACAGTTCTTTTTACAGAAATATTCTGCTAAAGCCGGAAAATCTTTTAAGAAGATACCTAAAGCCACTATCGACGCATTAATGAAGTACTCTTTTCCAGGCACTATTCGTGAACTGGAAAATCTCATAGAACGCGCGGTAATTATTGAAGAGGAAACGGCCCTTAAACCCGGAGACTGGTTACCTGAAGTAAAAACAACCGTTGTCAAAGATGATTTTAAATCCTTTGAGGAAATACAAAGAGACTATATTATCAAAGTACTCGAACACACCCATTGGCGCGTCAGTGGACCAAGTGGTGCCGCTACTATCTTAGATATGAAAGACAAAACACTTTTCGCCAAGATAAAGCGTCTTGGTATAGAAAAAGAAGTAAAGTTTAAAAGCAGATCACAGTACACGACAAAAGTCTAAAACAACTACTTGTTGGGAAGATCCATTGGATGAACCTTCAATTTAATGCGCGATAATCTGGCTTTTTTACTGTTTTACCTGTGTTTTTATTCATCCGATAGTCTGATTCTGGTTTTTGTTGTCTACAGAGGGAGCATATAATCAATCACATAAATCAGCCTATAGAATCACCTCTCAAATTAACTTCTTTTCTTCCAGAGTAGTTTTTATTTCTTCGTGACGCAACCAGAATTTATCTTCTAAATGTTCCAGTATCTCTCCAAACTCAGGCGTATCTTTAATATCGGCAAATATTGGATCATTTTTTAAAAAGGTAACTGTCCAGAAATGGTAGTCTTCTTCTTTTGAGAACTCCCGTAAATGTTGGAGCCCTTTATCTATCTCTCCATAGTAGTAGTAATATGCCGCCAGGCCCAGGTGTTTGTAAATGGACTGATCTTTATCGATGAATTCCTTATACTTAGAAAACAATTCTTCCGATTTTTCCTTAAAACCAAGCTTGTCCATGACAAAAGCAATTTTTATGTCTTCTCCGGGAAACATTTCCAGACCAAATTTCTCTTTCGCTTCCAGGAACGCCTGATAATAAAAATATGCCCGCTCATAATCTTCCATGACGTAATGAATCTTGCCTAATTCCTGTACTACATCCAATCGGGTGGTGTCTTTCTTCAGTATTTCCACAAGCATATCCCGGGTGATTTTAGGATCACGATCTTTGGCCAGTAATATATACGCCCTTACATAAGCGGAAAAAATATTTTCGGGGTTATACCCCAGTGAACGATCAATATAAACGAGCGACTCATCAATAAAGCCTGCCTGTATAAGCGCATTGCTAATATGCAAGTGAATGAAACTTGACGTAATAGAGTCCTGAGCAATATCAAGGCGAACACCCCTTAGCGCGTATTCCAGGTATTTGGTGGTATTGGGAACGTAATTAGCATAGTAATTTGAGAGCGCATTAAGAGCGATTGCCGAATTAGGGTTATATTCCAATGCTTTTTCAAGGTATGGTTCAGCCTGAGGAAGCTGCTCGGTATGCATATAATAAAACCCTTTAGCAATTAGCGCCTGACTTAGTTTAGGATCAAGTAAAAGTGCTTTGTCAGCGTAGGTATTGATTGTGGAAGTATATTGCTTTTCAACCGTAAAAAGGTCAATGCAATAGTAAGACATGGCTATATTGGCGTAAGCTTCGGCAAATATCGTATCCAATGAAATAGCTTTTTCGAATAATTCAATCGCCTCCTCAAACCCCTCCAAACTACTGTAGTTATAGTACGCTAATCCTTTTAGGTAATAGTCATAGGCCTTGAGATTAGCGGTAGGCACTTTATTAATCCGCTCCTGTTCCTCCGGTGTAATGATGACCTCGATTTCCCGGGTAATATTTTGCGCCACCTCTAGCTGTAAATCAAATATCTCATTTATCTCTCTGTCATATTGCTTACTCCATAAATGTTCATCGTTTGACGCTTGAATGAGCTGAATTGTTAACCGGACCTTATTGCCTATTTTTTGGCCACTTCCTTCTACAAAATAGCTTACATTAAGTTCTTCTGCGATCTCCGGAATAGTTTTGATCGAATTTCTATACTTTTCAACTGACGTCCTGCTGATCACCCTTAGATCATTGATCTTTTGAAGATTATTCAAAACGGACTCCATCAATCCATTGATCAAATAAATATTAGATGAATCATTGCTGTCGTTGATAAAGGGTAAGACAGCGATCGACTTTTCCAACGGCTCCGATATCGCTACTTCTTGATCAAAAAACTTAGGCAGGCTAAAAACAAGAGCCGTGGCCACTGCAGCAAACAGCGCAGCAGCCATTATGGTACGCTTGTTTAAAGCTTGGGCCGGTTTACCTGGATCCTCTTTGGTGGCGACCTCTTCCAGGTCGAGCTTTCCGGGCGATTCACCATATTCTTCTTTAAAACATTTGATGAAATACGAAGG
>JBCDHA010000613.1:0-2449 GCA_038750705.1 Bacteroidota bacterium | reverse complement strand
TCGATAGAGATCTTTGCCACATAGCAAGTCAGGCGTATCATTCTTCGTGACAAAGATGTTTCCTCCGCCGACTGGCGGATATGACATGACTTTATCTAAATTATTAATGCTTTGAAAGTTTGCTCCCACCTGTCCGTGCTATTCTTATATTCTTCTCCTCATCCTCCCCAACATCCGTCCAGGCAAAGTAAAGTTTACCCTCATATAGCGCCATCTGAGGGAAGCCACTGCCACGGGCCTCCGAGGTTTTAGCGATGGTAATGGACTCTTGCTTTTCGCCGGTAATCGAAACCTGTTGTGCTTTGATCACCACATCTGCACCATCTTTAGTAAGCCAACTTACCATGGCTTCCTGTTCATTGATCATCACTACATCCACCCGGCCTAAGGGCTGTAGGCTGTCTATTACTATTGGAGGCTGAAACGAAACCCCTGCATCCTCTGAAAAAGCCAATTTTACGTATCCTTTCCCTTCGGGCGCTGAAAACCAGGCAACCGCAACGGCGTTTCCAACGGCATCGGCTCCTGGCCCATTGACCGGGCAGCCGTTAATTTTCCAATTGTCATTATACAAAGTTTCAGATGCAGACCACCCGCTTTCCGTTTTACGCACCCGGGCAATGTCTCTGATTTCCTCGTTTGATCTATCGCGAAAGTAGAACACAGGCCCATCAGTGGCCATTACTCCGGTAGTCTGGCAGCAGTCGCAAACCCGGTTATCCAATTCGGCTTCATCGCTTATTTCCCCTTCAGTATTCATTATTGCGGTTCTAAGGGTCATGGCTCCATTACTCGTATTGCCGTGGTCTGTATGATCGGTTTCGCCGGTATTACGCCCATCCAGCCAGGCAAGTGCAAAGCTGCCATCTGATTGTGGCAACATGGTAACAAACCCGTGCTCAGTAGGCGTACCATCGGAATGAGGTATGACGGGGCCAGACCATTGGCTGGAATCTGCCGGTTTAAACACAATATTTGCGTCATAGGAGTACGTGCCACTTGAACTTTTTACCAGGTGATGAGCTATCATATCACCTTTTGTATTGATAGCTATCATCGGATAATCAGCCCAGTTGACAAACCAATCTGTTCCGGAAGCTATGGTCTCCGCCTGACTAAATGCACTATCGATTAGCATAGCGTATTTAAAAATGGCCGTATCACCTGATTGTTCCACCCAGCTCAGGTAAAGATTACCATCGGCGCCCGTTACTAAGTGAGGTAGCAAAGCATTTTCACCTGTTGGCGACGGTGTAAACTCAAGATCTCGTTTTTCCCTTACTTCATTCTTTGCGCAGCTTGATAAAATAAACAGCAAGATAAAAGCGTAATAAATAAAGTGTAGCTTGGTCATATTGGACGGATAATTGCATACAGGTACAGCAAAATTGAAACTTAAATTAGATAAATAGTTATCTTGACGAATAAACATACGCCATGATTACACCACCCTTATCATCTCTTTCGCTCATCACCATCCTGGTTTGCTTTTCTAATGTCTCGTTTGCACAGGTTACTTCATGGAAGATAACGGATGATTATACCGTAGAATTTTCCGGTACAAAAGCGGAAGGTACCTTCGGAGGTCTTTCAGGTACCATCTTATTTGACCCTGGTGATCTTGAAACCTCAAAATTTGACGTTGAGTTGGAGGTGAGTACTATTTCCACCGGGAATAAAACGAAAGACAAACATGCGCGTGGGGAGAGTTGGTTTCACGCGGAGAAGTTTCCAAAGATCCATTTCACATCTACTAAAATTACGGCGCTTCAGGTGGGTTATGAGGCAGTTGGAGACATGGAGATACGGGGAGTGAAGAAAGAAGTAACCTTGGCTTTTAGCTTCTTTGGTGAAGAAGACCAGGGTATGTTTGAAGGTGAGCTGAAGGTCAATCGACAGGATTACGGGATTGAGGGGAATTTTTTTGAGTTTGTTGTAGGCGATGAGTTTGCGGTAACTATTCAGCTTACGGCCAACCGGGAATAATCCATGATTTGACTTTCCGTTGGTGTAAAACCGGGCTTCGCAGGAAGCATAATTTTATTCCTTTGTAGGTATGCTAATGAGAGCATTTCTGCTGCTGGCAATGTCCATACCACTTGTGTCAGGAGCACAATCAATTGAACTTAAACGAACAAACACTCCGATAACTATCGATGGGGTACTGGACCAAACATGGGCGCTGGCTGACTCTGCTTATGATTTTATGCAGTATTTCCCTTTTGACAGTTCGCTGGCCGAAGCCCAGACAACTGCTAAAATCCTATATGACAACAACTATATTTACGTACTGGGCATCATGGAAAACAAACCTGGAAAACGAGATTACGTCACTCCATCGTTCAGGAGAGATTTTAGAGGTGAGGCCAATGACGGTTTTACGGTCATCTTTGATGCCTTTAAAGATCATACCAATGGGGTAGTTTTTGGCATTAATCCTTTTGGCGTT
>JBCDHA010000612.1:0-2449 GCA_038750705.1 Bacteroidota bacterium | reverse complement strand
GAGTCTGTGGAAACATATAAAGCAGAAATGGACCGTATTGGTGCTGATTATACATACATTGCTTACCCTGGGGCAGTCCATGCTTTTACCAGTAAGGGTGCAGATTCTTTAGGTATCAAATTTAAACTTCCATTAGAATATAATGAAAGTGCGGATAAACAGTCTTGGGAGGAGATGAAGAAGTTATTTGCTTCAGCTCTCTAAAAAATTACTGGCATTCGAGAAAAGATGTTTTTGGTTCGGAATCATTGGCAAAAAACACGTTATTAAATTCCCTAAAGGGCAGTTCTTCGTTGGGGTAGTTTCAGCTTTGTAGAAAAATCTATTCTCGTACGCTTTAAAGACACTTTTTTTGTTTAAAAAAATTAGTCAGTTAATAATGATCAAAAAGACAATTCTAGGGCTAGCCCTGTTGTCCGGCTTTTCCATACACGCTCAGGATGATGCTGAGATTACTCGCGAAACCCTGTCTCAAAGTACTATTGAAGGCCACATTTACTTCTTAGCTTCTGATGAGCTGAAAGGGCGGGATACAGGCACTCCCGAAATTAATATTGCCGCGGAGTATTTGGCTACCACTTTAAGGAGATTTGGTGTGCAGCCGGTACCTGGCGCAGATGAAGGTTATTTTCAGAATGTAGAACTGGAAACCGTTCAGTCTGCCTCGTCAAAAAGGTTAACACTGGGCGATTTTACTACGGAAAACCTGCTTGTAATGTCGGGAGCAAACATTGAAGGTTCAATGGAGGCGGTGTTTGTTGATTATGGCTTGGAAAAAGATTACGAAAACAAAGATGTGGCCGGAAAGTTGGCTGTGGCGTTGGTTGGAAAGGAAGGTGCGAATGATCCTAATTCTTCTTTGACGCTGGCCGGCAGCAAAAGAACCATAGCGAAGGAGAAGGGTGCGGCAGGATTGATTGAGGTTAATGCTTTCGGAGCGAGTATGTGGTATCGCTTTGTCAACTATTTTGGGAGAAGTACCACACAGGCCAAAACCGGGGAGTCAAGCGATTTTGTTCACCTTTGGTTGCAGGACCAAGATGAGCAATTACTAAGCGCAGCTAAAAAGGAAAATGCCTCTGCTAATGTCATGATTAACGGCACATCGCGTACACCGCTGCCCACAAAAAATGTAGTAGGTATGGTGGAAGGCACCGACCCGCAGCTCAAAGACGAGTTTGTTATCTACTCAGCGCACTATGATCATATTGGTGTCGGTCAGCCCAATGCGGAAGGTGATTCCATTTACAATGGGGCAAGAGATAATGCCGTAGGAACGGTCACAGTTTTGAGCGCTGCAGAAAGCATTGCCAGAAACCCCACCAGGAGGTCGGCATTGTTCATATTATTCACGGCTGAAGAAAAGGGCCTGCTGGGCAGCAAATGGTATGCAGATCATCCGCTCATTCCTATGGAACAAATGGTCTACTGTTTTAATAGCGATAACGGAGGTTATAATGATAAAACGGTTGCTACCATTATAGGGCTTGGACGTACTACGGCTTTGGATCACATCAAAACGGCTTGTAAAGAATTCGATTTGGAAGCTATAGACGATCCTGCTCCCGAGCAAGGGCTATTTGATCGCTCTGATAATGTAAGCTTTGCTGCAAAAGGTGTGCCGGCGCCTACATTCAGCCTGGGTTTCAGGGCTTTCGATGCTGAGATTGGCAAATATTACCATCAGGTTTCCGACAATCCGGATAATTTGGATTATGAATATCTTACTAAGTTTTTTGGTGCTTACGTACTTGCCTGCAGGTTAATTGCGAATGATCCTGTAACCCCTTTTTGGGTTGAGGGTGATAAATATCATGCAGCCGGAAAAGCGCTGTATAGTGGAAAATAGATTAAGGGTACTTAACATTACAGCATTAAATATCATATTATGAAAAGAATAGATTTGAAAATTCTCGCTTTTTTGTTTGTAGTGGCTTGTAGCCCAAAACCCGGGGAGAATACCTCAGAAGCTATAGAAGAAGAAGTTCCTGCCGAAGAAGAAGTTCAATTAACCGGAAATTTTGGAGAGAAAATCACTGAAGAGGGTGCGCTTAGCACGGTTGATCTATTGACTGAACTCGAAGGTTCTGACTCAGTAAACCTGAAAGTTGAAAGTGAAATATTAGCTACATGCGCCATGAAAGGTTGCTGGATGAATGTGGCGCTGAATGATGATGAGCATATGCGTGTGACTTTCAAGGATTATGGTTTCTTTGTGCCCAATGCGGGTGTAGAAGGTAAAAAAGTGATTGTTGAAGGGTATGCGAAGAAAGTAACGACCGATGTAGAGACGTTACAGCATTTTGCTAAAGATGCCGGTAAGTCTCAGGAGGAGATTGATGCGATCACTGAGCCTAAAGATGAGGTGACATTCATTGCTTCAGGGGTGATAATTAAGTAATAATCTAATGAAATAACTACGGAAATCCCGGACAAGCGTCCGGGATTT
>JBCDHA010000611.1:0-2467 GCA_038750705.1 Bacteroidota bacterium | reverse complement strand
GATGTCTCCTAATATTTTACAACTGGGTTTTAGTGTTAAAATGTCTGTCACTTCGATGGAGCCCTTTACTTCACCCTCAACCTCTGCCACCTGTGCAAGCACGTTACCTTCAATTACGGCCGAAGGACCGATGGCCACTTTGGATTTTGACACTACATCCCCTACAATACGTCCTTCTACCCGGATGTTTCCATAGGTCTGAATATTTCCGGAAAAGGTACTGCCTTTGCCAATGATATTGTTGGAATTGAGTGCATCTTGAGGCACTTTATCTTCTTGTGCGTTGCTTTTGAACATGCTAGTGTTAATTTTAAGGTATTTCTAATGCTAAAGTATTGACAAACAGCTGTAAATGATTCGTGTACTCTTTCAGCTGCAATATTAGCGGTTAAATGAACAATAGACAGGTTGTAAATTGAAAATTAATTAATGGATTTTTCTCCTTTAATCATTGGTGCTATGCGCCTCGGAAAATGGGGTGTGAATTTCAACACCAGTGAGTATGAAAGTTTTATAAACGGCTGCCTGGACCTGGGCCTTAATACTTTTGACCACGCCGATATTTATGGCGATTACACTACAGAAGCAGAATTTGGGGTGGTGTTAAAAAAGGGCTCATCGCTCAGGAAGAGGATCAAATTGATTACCAAGTGTGGGATAAAAATGATAAGCTCAAACCGGCCTGAACATAAGGTGAAATCATATGACCTGAGTGCTGACCATATTATTAAATCCGTAGAGCATTCATTAGTTGAGCTGGGTACGGATTACATTGACCTGTTGTTATTGCACAGACCGGATTACCTCATGAATCCGGAAGAGGTTGCGGTGAGTTTTACCAAATTGAAATCTGATGGTAAGGTACTGGGTTTTGGAGTTTCAAATTTTTCCACAAGTCAGTTTAGCCTATTGCATAAACATTACCCGCTTATTACTAACCAGGTAGAAGTTTCATTATTACAACGAAACGCTTTTGATGACGGAACGCTCGATCAGTGTCTGGGCTTGGGCCTCAAACCAATGGCGTGGTCACCTTTAGGTGGAGGAACCCTGTTTAAGACATCGGAAGACGAAACGGTAAATCGAATCCGGGAAGTAGCTAATGAACTAGCCGATGTATATAACTGTAAATTGGACCAACTATTATATGCCTGGGTGCTGGCTCACCCAGCAGGTATTGTACCCGTACTTGGCACAAGTAATTTAGAAAGGATAGGTTTGGCAAAAGCTGCATTAGAGATACAGATATCACGAGAGCATTGGTATAGACTATGGACTGCAGCCACTGGAAATGAGGTGCCATAAGTATGGAAGAGATTAAAGTAAAATCTAAGGGTACCTGGGCCGCAGAGATTTTTTGGCTCGCAACGATGTGCAATGGCGATGATGCGTTTCCGGCGACGAATGAATAACCGATTTGAGAGCACCCGGTCGAACGCGTCAAAAATTTTATTGAAAGCGAATGAGCTTGGATACCAGAATATGCTTTGCCGTTATCTTATCAAGCAGGTTGGTATACACTGACTTTTACTTTTCCCGTTTATTTTCGCATATTCGATGTTGCAGGCTTCCGTGATCAGTAGTTAAAGGTTTTACCTTATATTTTACTAATCTGACTCGCTGTAATCAACATTATTTTCCATTCGTTCATGGCATTCGATAAATATTCTTTTTTTCAAAATGTGTTTGATGTGGCCAAGCTGATACCAAGAGGTAGAGTTACGAGTTACGGCGCTATTGCCAACTATCTTGGTGCCAAAGGAAGTTCAAGAATGGTGGGTTGGGCCATGAATGCTTCTATCCCGGAGCAAGACATACCTGCTCATCGTGTAGTAAACCGGATAGGGGTACTCACCGGTAAGCATCATTTTGCTACACCAACTTTGATGCAGGAGCTACTTGAGGCTGAAGGCGTGGACGTGAAAAATGATAAAGTAGTAAACTTTAAAGAGCTATTCTGGGACCCATCAGATCATCTGCAACTTTAAAGATAGTTTCATCAAAATTAGAATATTCGTCCCAAAATGGGATTGACAAAAAAGTAGAAAACGCCTTTTTTGAGCTGAAAGAGCAGGTATTTTGATTGGTACCGCGTTTGTTCCATGGCTGGAATACCAAAATGTCAGCCATGAAATCATTAACATTAGTTCTATCTCTCATAGTAGGTACGGCTTTAGCCAATACTAACCCTAATGTTCAACTCACGCGTTCTGAATACCAGAATCATAATATTTTGACTTTAAAAGTAGACAAGGAGCTTTTGGGTGCGACTTTTCAAATGTTAGATTCAGATGGAACGGTAGTATCTGCCTATGAACTCACCAAAAAGAAGAAGACAATTGACTTCACTGATATGGAGAACGACGAGTATGTAGTTCGCATAACGAAGAACAACTTTACCAGAGTGTTTAAAATTTTTAAAGACATCGAAACGGGCGTCTTGTGTGAAAATTACTACTAATCTCAG
>JBCDHA010000610.1:0-2473 GCA_038750705.1 Bacteroidota bacterium | reverse complement strand
GTAATGTGGTCCGGTAGCACCGGCTACGGCATCGGATTGCTTTTTCCAGGTGATACCGCGATCCGTTGATTTGTATACACCACCGGTTCTACGGTCCAATTCTATAGCTGCATAAATAATGTCTGGTTGAATAGGAGAAACTGCGATACCTATTTTACCCATATTAGATTTTGGCAGACCATTTGAAAGTTTCGTCCACGTTTCCCCACCGTCCAGGCTTCTGTGAATGCCTGAGCCCGGTCCGCCTCCCATGTAAGCGGCAACGGTGCGGTGTCTGTCCCAAGTGGCGGCGTAAATCAGATCCGGGTTTCTTGGATCCAGTGCAATATCAGTCACTCCCGTCCATTCATTATTTCCTAAGGTTCGTTTCCAGCTTTTACCACCATCTGTAGATTTATAAAAACCTCTTTCGCCTCCTTTATTCCAAAGAGGTCCCTGAGAGGCTACCCAGATTACATTTGAGTTCTCAGGATGTACAATGATCTCAGAAATATGTTCTGAGCTCTTAAGCCCCATATTTTTCCAGGTGATACCACCATCTTCACTTTTATAGATGCCATCTCCATAGCCTATATGACGACCTCCTACGTTTTCACCGGTACCTACCCAAACAATATGTGGATTAAGAGGGTCAACGGTTACACAGCCTATGGAATAGGAAGACTGCTTATCAAAGACAGGGGTCCACGTGGTTCCGGCATTTTCGGTTTTCCAAACACCACCTGAAGCTACAGCCACAAACCACGTATTTTCATCTTCAGGATGAATGGCAATATCGCCAATTCTGCCTGACATGAAGGCAGGGCCTATGTTTCTGAGCTTTAACCCGGAAAAAACGGAGTCTTGTAGCATAGAAGCTTGTGGGGTATTAACGGCACTTCTCGACCGTCGCTGACTGAACGCGGTAAGAGATGATATTAAGAGTAGTGAAAGTAAGACGATTGATTTTGTGGCTTTCATAGGATCATAACTTGTGACCGACCAATATAGGCTCGTCTCGCCTTAAAAGAAAGCCGTGATTTGAAAATATGAAGAGCGGTAATCTAGACTTACTTAGAAGTCATATTCGGCAAAGGACGACTCAAATTCATTAGCCGCAAATTGAGGGTCAATTTCAACTTCACTGAACTCATAATGCTGATAAAGCCCTTCCGGATCATAGACCTGTATTTTCATAGGGGTTTTGGTGGCTTTATCTACACTTAATATCATTCGTGGACAATAATCGTTGGGTATGGTGAATTGTTCACCTGCTTTTAATTCACTCGAAGAATCCAGCCCCGAGTTATTGCGCTGGATCATTTCGCGGCTAATCTTTCTTTTTTTTACCAGATCAACCAATGAAATATCGTTTTCCGGTACGAATTTCACAAACGAGAAATTAGGGTTGTTAAACTCGAGGATCCAACAGTGGCGACCGTTTACTATTTCCTCACCCGCAACGGCTGCCATTTGGTCTAGTTCGTTATCGTACTTTTTAAAAAGTGATTCTAAAACATCTAAAAAACAGTCAAACCCGGAATCCAGTATGGTGTGATGCTGATCTCTGGTCATACGTGGACTTGTGGGTTCTAAACGAACATTGAACCATGGGAACCCACTTGGATTGATCAATGCGGTACGATCACCTTCTTTATAAAGAACTTCCAGTCCTTCGTTTGGGTCTAATTGCTTGGCATACACCTGAAAGGGACTACGACGCACTTTGATAAATGACTTTTGATTTACCATCTTGCCATCGATACGTTCTTCCTTATCCATGATATAGGATAATGTGTTGATCTGTCTTGAGGCCGCGAACATTTCTTCAGCGAGAATACGCGCATCCTGGGTTCTTCCCGTGGTTATGGAAAGAAAAATAGAACATTGAATAAAGAGCAGGAACTTTGTCATAATTTATAAAGACAATCATACTAAGTATTAGGTAAACGAAACAAATTACTTTTTATCATTTTCATACGCAGCTTCTTCTTTTTCATTCAACCTCATTCTTGTAACTTCAGCTTCTTGAACATCTGAAGCATGAATAGATACTTTATATTTCTTTTACTATTAGTTGCCTGCAAGCCCTCATCCGATACACCTTCTGAAATTGATAAATGGAAGGAACAAGCCCAGCGTGTAACTATTATGCGCGATAGTTACGGCGTTCCGCATATCTACGGGGAGTCCGATGCCGATGCAGTTTTTGGTTTGCTTTATGCACAATGTGAAGACGACTTCAACCGGGTGGAAATGAATTATATTAATGCGATGGGCCGGTTAGCTGAAATAGAGGGGAAAAAAGAAATTTTCAGAGACCTCAGGATGAAGCTATTCATTGATCCTGAGGATATGCAAGAAAAATACACCGGAAGCCCGGAATGGCTTAAAAAATTAATGGATGCCTTTGCAGATGGTATCAATTATTATCTGCATACCCACCCTGAAGTTAAACCTAAGCTAATTGATAGGTTCGAGCCCTGGATGGCCC
>JBCDHA010000609.1:0-2476 GCA_038750705.1 Bacteroidota bacterium | reverse complement strand
TGGAAACAGAGTTTAGTTTTTCTGCAACTTCAATACTGTCGTCATACCTTTTAAGGTAACGTTCCAGCTTTTCAGCTTGGCTGGATCAAAACCAAAATAACATTGATCTCATTTTTATGGACATCCAGCTATTGGATGGCAAAAGTTTCGAGATTTTTGATAATGTTAAGATTACCAAGCCAATTATTTTCATAACCGCTTTTGACGAATATGCGATTGACGCTTTTAAGGTGAACAGCATTGATTACCTTTTAAAACCTATCACCTTTAATGATCTTTCCGGAGCCCTGAAAAAGCTTGAACAGATGAAGGTTAACCTGGCAGGAAATGGTGAAAACAAGCAACTGGATATAAATTCAATGCTCTCCCAACTACAGCAAAAAACATATAAAAACCGATTCATGGTTAAGCTGGGGGAGCATATTAAATCTATTACCACGGATAAAATAGAATTCTTCTATGCCGAAGGCAGGAATGTCTATCTGGTGACCAATGAAAACAGAAAGTTCATTATTGATTTCAAGTTGGAGGACCTGGAAGATCTGCTGGACCCAAAATCCTTTTTCAGAGCAAATCGCACTTTCATTATGAACATTGAAGGTATCACCGATGTAGTGGTGTATTCGAACAGCCGACTAAAGATTATCACTCGTTTGGACTATGACAAGGAGATCATAGTAAGCCGTGAGAAAGTAGCTCCTTTTAAGGAGTGGATGGCAGGGCTCTGAAAAGTCTCCCGGCATCATGAGTCCGGGCTCCAAACAAATCATTCATAACCCAGCAATCCTGAGTCATCGCTCTTCAACCGGTGTATCAACTTATTCCATGATGATTCCCGTTCAGGGTCCGTTATGATAAAGAAAAAGACCACCCCATTCAGAGTGGCCTTAATCCGTACGAAGAAACTATATGTATAATCAATAATCAGTTAAAGGTTACTTCGTCAATATCATTCCAAAGCAGGTATCTGGGTTCGCCTTTACTTTCAAATACCAGCAAACCTGTATTTCTGTCAGAAACATCCTGAGCGTCACCTAAAAATAGCTTCTCTCCTGACTTCAATACTACGTTTGAGTTGTCATAGTTCTTGGGGGTTACCGATTTAATATATCTGAAAGGTATGATGTACTCAATATCATCATCCTTCCCCTGTAGCACTTCGTAATCAAACGTTTCGTCCAAATCGTATACTATCCTGCCTGAAAAAGTATCACCGTCAACAGTTTTAACTACTCCCGTTAACTCTTTTTGACTATTAAACTGATCGTAGCTTTTCATTTTAGCCTCTTTACCTTCAAAAGTGACCTTTTTAAATTCACGCCACGGAATATCTACTCTACCGAATTCCGTGTTAACTATGATCCCTCGGTTTCCTGAGTTTACATCGTTGCTTCCTCTCAGTTCCATTTCTCTGCCGGAATTCATAACTACTATGGATCGGTTGCCATCGCGTTCAATAGACTTTATTTTACCAAACCGAATAGAAACGTCTCCGTCGTAGGTATCTCCGTCTAACTTATCCGTATCTACCCGCTCGTCATGATCCCATTGCACATAGCCTGTAAAGGTACCTCCATAAGTTTCCACAGTACCATAAAGTGGCTCCCCGAACTTATCGTCAAGGCTATTGGGCGTTTTCATGAAATCGATTCTGTCTATCCGTGACCAGCGAAAGACCATCTCACCAATTTCCATGTCCATGATTTTTATTTCCGAACCGATGTCATTATAACCATCTCCATCCACTTCGAACTTGTCTCCATTCTGAAGTTCCACATCTACATACTTTCTTCCGGACATGCGTAGAGATTTAAGCTCTCCAAACTGGCAGCTAAATTGATGTATGTAATCGTTATCCCATCTTGAACGATTGCCCCTTGAGTCAAACCAGCCTGCAATACGATCACCCCAACCGTAATTCCGGCGTTCATAAAAACGTTCAAGTCTTCGAATATCTTCACGAGACAGGTAGTCAATGTTTTCGTTGCGCTCTTTTGAAGCGTTGAACATATCTGTCCAATAGACTTCTTCTTTCCCCCAGCGCATGGGGCCTTCGTAAGTTTTACCATCGATGGTGGTAAGTTTACCATAAATGAACCCACCATCCTGGGCGACCAAACCTGTGGCGGTTAAAAGCGTGGCGATAAAAAAGGCAGCGAATAACATGTTCCGATTTTTCATTTCTTGTTGTTTAAATTTTGGACCAGATTCCATTTGACCTTGGAAATGTTGCGTTGTTATGTTGTTTTTGATGAATCAAAGATGGCTGTAGCCTGCTTATAATTAAATAGTATCCTGACGAATCGGACTATAGGCTGACTGAATCGGGATGTTTTGTAAGCATCCGGCCCTACACGTGTATGAAAATAGTTGAGTTAGCCTGAGCTTAGCCTCATGTTTACTCTTAGTAGCCAAGACCGATTTTTACTTTACAGTCGCCCCACCGATATGCGTAAATCTTTCGACAGCCTGAGTG
>JBCDHA010000608.1:0-2477 GCA_038750705.1 Bacteroidota bacterium | reverse complement strand
AGGTGTCAACGTGAATCGGACAAGGCTGAAACTGATCCTGACGACCAGCGTTGTGGCAGGTACGATCACGGCATTTACGGGTCCCATTGCGTTCATTGGCGTGGCAGTACCCCACTTAGCGCGGCTGCTTTTCCGTACTTCAAATCATAAGGTTCTGATCCCCGCCACTATGATGTGCGGCGTGGTGATTATGCTGATTTGCGATATTGTTTCTCAGGTGCCTGGCGCTCAGACTACATTACCACTAAATTCCGTCACTGCACTCTTTGGCGCACCCGTCATTCTGGCGATTATTATCAAAAACAAGAAAATGAAAGGGGCATTCTGATGAGTGACTTTGTGACCATAAATCAGGCAACGGCTCATTTCTCCAAACCTATTCTCTATACCCATGGGTTAACGATCGGCTATAAGACTAAACGCAGCTTATTCGAACTTGAAAAGGACTTAAATATCAAGATCCATAACGGCGAGCTCGTATGTCTCATCGGTCCGAATGGTTGTGGCAAGTCCACACTCATGCGTACCATCGCAGGCCTTCAGAAACCGCTGAATGGAGAAACGTTTATTGCTGAAGTAGACGTGAACAATATCAAGCCCCATCAATATGCAAAACTCTTGAGCCTGGTACTCACAGATAAGGTCAATGTAGGCGCCATGACAGTGATGGATATTGTCTCTATAGGGCGTTATCCGTACACCAACTATTTTGCAAAGCTGAAATCAAGCGATTATGAAATCATTGAACGGTCATTGGATAGTGTGAATTTGAATACGTACAAAGATCGGTTCTTTAGTGAACTCAGCGATGGAGAGAAGCAGCGGGTGCTGATTGCGAAAGCATTGGCCCAGGACACCCCGCTCATCATGCTCGATGAACCTACGGCGCACCTTGATTTACCGAATCGTGTAGAGATCATGAATATCCTGAAGCGCTTGGCTAAAGAAACTAATAAGGCCATCTTTTTATCCACGCATGAACTGGATCTTGCGCTGCAGACCGCAGACACGATCTGGTTGATGAACCGGGAAGAAACGTTGAAAAGTGGCGCACCGGAAGACCTGGTATTATCGGGAATGTTCGAGCGCGTATTTAAAAGCAATGCCTTCACGTTTGATAAGTTTTCCGGCTCGTTTAAAGTAGTACATCCAACTAAGGGAAAAGTCTCGCTATCAGGAAATGACGTCCATATCACCTGGACAAGGCGTGCATTGGAAAGGGAGGGTTATCACGTGGTTAAAGACCCGGATTATCCTATTCGAATCCGGCATGAAAATGACCATTGGAAGGTTGAAATCAGCAGGAAGATATTTCAATGTCAAAGCGTTGGGGAATTATTGGATATTTTGAGGGCAAAACATCATACCTAGCAGTACAAGTATGGTGTATGGAATCTTATCTTTGTGATGTGAAGAACATTTACATCTTAGCGGGACCGAATGGAGCGGGTAAAACGACTTTGTCTTATACGATCTTGCCGGAAATTTTTGACTGCGACGAATTTGTGAATGCGGATGAAATTGCAAAAGGAATCTCCCCGCTCAACCCTGAAAAAGCAAGGATACGTGCCGGTCGTTTGATGTTGGAACGTATAAAAGAACTACTGAAAAATGAGGAATCGTTTGCTTTTGAGACAACTCTATCAACAAGGTTTTACCGTAATCTCATTCATCAAGCAATTATACAAGGATATGAAGTAACCTTACTTTTTCTAAGTCTTAGCTCGGTAGAACTTGCCATTCAAAGGGTACAAAACAGAGTGCGCGAAGGAGGTCATAACATACCCTTAGAAACCATTGAAAGGCGATATTTAAGTGGTTTGAAGAACTTCTTCAGTATTTATCAATCCATCGTGACAAGGTGGATTTTCGTAGATAATTCTACAGAGCAGTTCGAATTTATTGCTGAAGGGACAAATTCGGAAACCATCCTAATAAATGAAATGAAATGGTTAACCCTAAACAGAAATTATAATGGGAACTAAAAAAGAACTCCAAAAGCTGAGAGAACAAGTAAATCTTGGATTAAAAGAGGCATATCGAAAAATGGCTACATTCAAAAAGAATAACAATAGTCCGCTGATAGTATCTCGTGATGGCAAGGTTATCGCTATACCACCTGATGAGATACCACCTACTACAGAAGCTAAAAACTTGTGAGTAATCACCTTTAGGAGATCTTTTGATAGCTAACGCCTCTTCTTCTGCTTATAAAAAAGGTTTTATTTTTCCTATGCTAGACCGTACTTGTCCGTCTGTGCTCGTGCCAGCGTTGAAGTAAATCATCAAGCATCCACGCTAGTATCGTTTGTTAGTGTCTGTTACCCCAGGAGGCAAATCATCAAGGGCAAAAATGACACAAATTTACCTTCGTTTTATTTTTGGGTGTAAATTTCGCCCGTGTTTTACGATCTTATGAGGTATTGAAATTAAGGCCTTAGCAGCTTGAGATGAGCATTCCTAACCATATCAATCTT
>JBCDHA010000607.1:0-2492 GCA_038750705.1 Bacteroidota bacterium | reverse complement strand
GGCTAAGTTCTTTTCTACAACTTGTTTATTGGCCATAAGTTGGGCAGCTGCAATGGCCACATTGACATTTTCATCATTGAGCATCATCGCGAGCGTTTCTTTAACCCCATCATATTGGAAGTTTCCCAGGGTTCGAATAGCACTGACCCGCACTCTGTAATCCCCATCTTTGCTGATCGTATTAATAATGGCAGAAAGAGCGTTAGGGGTGACTGCTTTGCGCAATGCCAGGGTGGCTGCCATGCGCACATTAGGAGAAGGATCAGTGGCAGCCGATCTTATAATAACGTCTTCCCGCCCTGCTAACGCTAAATTTGGGCTTCTGGAAAAGAAATGAGCTGCTCCCAAACGAGTTTCATAAGTGTTATTTTGATCGAGCAAGGCAAGCGAGATATCCAGATTAATGCCATCATGCACGTTTCGAACTCCAGAACGGTATAGACCCCAGGCTAGACCCTCTTTTTCTTTATCGGTATCTATTCTCGTTTCCTGAAGCATTTGAATTTTGGGCATCGTAATTACTTTGCCAAGTGCTTCGATGAGTTCTTTTCTCACCGCCACCGAATCCTCAACTTGAAGAGCATTGTAAATAGGCTGAATCGCTTGCTCATCGTACATCTGGCCTAGCGCATAGGCTGCGGCTTTCCGAACCTGGGCGTTAGGATCATTGAGTAAATACCCCAGTGGTTTTATAGCTACCGTGTCTTGAACAGAAGCGAATGCAAGTGCCGACTCCATTCGATACACGTGATTCTCATCATCAAAGAAGCCTAGGAGCGCCTTTGAATCTCGTCGGTCCTGGTAATCGTAAATCTGAGCAATGATAGGATCACTAAACTTGTTTAAACCGTTATCTGAGGGAGCTTCAATGGATTGCTGGCACGCGCTGATCGATGCAATAAACAACATCAACCAGCCATTTTGGATTAGGTATTGTTGAAATTTCATAATGCGTTCCAAAGATAAATAAATAGAAAATACGAGTTACTAAACTCTTTAACCGAAGGGAACACGAAACCTAAAACTTTAATATTTATTTACTGGCGTCTGAGAAGAGTTTTTTTGATTTGGAATCATTTGCTAAAAACACCCTTTAAATTCCCTAAAGGTCAGTTCTTAATTACTCAGGGTGGGGGTAGTTTTCAGCTTTGAGGAAAAAACTTTTCCCGGACGCTTCAAAGGCACTTTTTTCTTGTTCAAAAAATTTAGTTGAACTCCAGTAATATTTATTTTAGGTGTGATACAACCATCCTTATTCATTCGCATACTTTAAGTAGTAATTAGCAATTGAAATTGAGTTATACGATCCCAAAAATCGAGAAGGAGTTAGTTGAGAAATGTCTTCGTAATGATCGGACGGCTCAGAGAGAACTATTCCTAAAATATAAAGATGCTATGTATACCATTTTGCTTCGTATGTTGAATGACCAGGAGGAGGCTACCGATGCTTTGCAGGATACGTTTATCTCTGTCTTTAGGGGTCTTCAGTCCTTTAAGTTTAATTCGACCCTGGGAGCGTGGATCAAAACGATAACGGTACGAACAGGTATTGATAAACAACGAAAGCTGAATAGATTGAGATTAGATCCTATTGATAACATTCCTGAAGAACCTGTGATATGGCCTGAAGGAATGACGGGAGATGCACTAGAAAAGGCAATTTCAGGTCTCTCCGATGGATACAGAGCTATTTTTGTGCTTATTGAGGTAGAAGGGTATTCGCATAAAGAAGCCTCTGAAATGCTGGGGATAAGTGTAGGGACATCAAAATCCCAATTACATTATGCTAAGAGAGCTTTGAGGAAGACGTTAGACGGTCAACAGTATGCATAAGGAGAACAGAAGAAACCTCGATAAAGCCATTGACGAGTTGAAGGAGCTCAAGGCGCCTGATATTTGGTATGAGATTGCCAATGATCTCGATTTTGCTAAGGACGAAAACCTTATAAGCGCTATTGAGGACTTAAAGGATAGTGAAGCACCGGATATTTGGCTTCCCATTGAGGCTTCCCTGCCAAAGCCAAAATTCAGATCAAAGTTGAACTGGTCAATTGCGGCTTCCGTAAGTATACTGTTTGTAAGTGCGTTTCTCTTTTATAAATCATTAAGTGACTCTGCAAGTGAGACCATATCTTACAGCACAGAGGAGGTAGATTTCTTTGAAACAAGTTTGGATATCTCACTTGATGAAGGAGATGAAGACAAAATTCTAGATTATGTAAAAAAGAATTGCCGACGACTGAGTCAGACATGTCAAAATCCGGAGTTTAAAGGACTACTGGAAGCTTATATTGAGTTAGCCGATGCAAAAAAACAGTTAGAAAATGAGCTGTCAAAAGGTGCTAACCAACCCCAGTTGATGAAATATTTGATCCGTGTTGAAAAGAATCAGACCCAGGTGGGTAAGGATATGCTTAAAAAACTGAGGCTTTCATGAAAAGAGCTAAGAAACATATGGTGCTCCTGGCCTTATTATTTCTTGCCTGTAGGTG